>JBBQJX010000298.1:0-3174 GCA_038326295.1 Sphingomonadales bacterium | reverse complement strand
AGCTCGAGATGGCGAGCCGGAACTTCGATGGCGCGCTGGCTGCGGCGGAGAAGCTGAAGGCGGTCACGGCGCAGAAGCTCGCCGCCGACAAGCTGATCGGCGATATCAATATTGCTGCGGGTCGCGCCCCCGCCGCGCTCGCCGCGTATAATCGCGTGCGCGCCAAGGCCAATAACGGTCAGACGGCGGCGCTTGTGGCGCGGGCGCAGTCGGCGATGGGCCAGAACGATGCGGCGCTGAAAACGCTGACGGACTACCGCGCCGCCAATCCCAGGGATCTGATTGGCGGCGTCGCGCTGGCGGACGTGTATGTTTCGCGCAGGGACTGGCGTTCCGCGATCGCCACCTATCTCTCGATGAAGAACACGCCTGCCGCAAACAGCCCGGAGGTGCTCAACAACCTCGCCTTCGCCTATGCGGAAACGGG
The DNA here is from genome assembly GCA_038326295.1 of Sphingomonadales bacterium. GTDB lineage: Bacteria > Pseudomonadota > Alphaproteobacteria > Sphingomonadales > Sphingomonadaceae > JAVVHE01. The sequence continues at coordinate 2,747 of JBBQJX010000298.1, read as the reverse complement.
TGATCCGCGATCGATCGCGGCCGCCGCCAGGGCCAACCAGCTCGCGCCGAACCAGCCGACCATCCAGGACACCTATGGCTGGGTGCTGATCAAATCGGGCAAGGACCCCAAGCGCGCGCTGACGTTGCTGCAGGCCGCCGCCAGGGGCATGCCCAACGACCCCAATGTGCGCTACCATCTGGGCATCGCCTACAAGGCGAACGGCATGCGCACCGAAGCCGCGCGCGAGCTCAAGGCGGCGGTCGCGGCACCGGGGCTCGATACCCCTGACGCGGCGCGGCGCGAGCTGGCGACGCTCGGCGGCTGAAGGAGCGGATCGCGTAACGCCGCGCCGACGTCTGCTCAGGTGTTCGCCCACCAGCGATCCCAGGACCGCATCGGCCCGAGCACCCGGTAAACACGCACATATTGAGCCATACGGCTCGATGCGGTCGTAAAACTCGCTGATCCCTCTCGCGCGCAAGCGAGGCGAGGCCGAGAATGCGCGAGGCCGGGCAATCGGCCGGGCCGATCGCGCCGTCGCGACCGCATCGCTCGCACCAGCGCTTGTTTTATAGGATCGCCTGCCCGATCGACGACCGTCATGCCCGCCCCCGCATCCCGCCGCTCCGCAGCCATATCGCCCGAACACCGCATTGTCGCCTCACCCCACAGCGCCGTGAACTTCGTGAACTTTGCCCGCCCGCAGCGGTCGATCGTTCGGGCGCTTTCCTGCCCAGGCGGATCGCGGCCGGGGGACGGCGCGGTGTTCGGTGGGCGCGAACCGTCCTCTGGAGCCGGTCTATGTGGGCAGGATAATGGAGCGGACTGGTCAACAAAAGCGCTTTAAATCCGCCGCAGTTTCGCCACACGCGAAATAATGCGCGCACCCTTCCGATTTGTGTTAACGTTTCACAGCCCACGGCTATCGCACCGCTATCGAGCGGCGGGCAAACGGCTGCTGCCGGGTATGGCTTTCGCTTCGCGAGTCTCCGGTTTCCCGAAAGGCCGCTCATGGCCACGCCACCCGTTGGAACCGCGCTCGTCCTCGATCTCGCGATGGCGGTCGTCGGCTCGTCCAACGCGCCGATCCTGCTGCTCGACGAAGCGTTCGTCGTTGTGGCGGCCAGCAAGTCGTTCGCGCGCGCCTTCGGCCTCGATGCCGCGCGCCTGCCGGGGACCGCGCTCGCCGCGCTCGGCGAAGGCGAATGGGCGGGCGAACGGCTCGCCTCGCTGCTCCGCGCCACCGCCTGCGGCAGAGCCGCGATCGATTGCTACGAAATCGATCTGATCCGCCCCGATCAGCCGCCGCGCCGCGTCGCGATCAATGCCCACCTCCTCGATTATGGCGACGGGCTCGAGGTCCGCCTGCTGTTCGCCGCTACCGACGTCACCGACGCCCGCGCCGCCGCGCAGCTGCGCGATGATCTGCTGCGCGAAAAGGAGGTGCTGATGAAAGAACTCCAGCACCGCGTCGCCAACAGCCTGCAGATCGTCGCCAGCGTGCTCATGCAAAGCGCGCGCCGCGTGCAATCGGAGGAAGTTCGCGGTCACCTGGCCGATGCGCACCAGCGCGTCATGTCGATCGCCGCGCTCCAGAAGCAGCTCGCGGTCTCGACCGCCGGGCAGGTCGAACTGCGGACCTATATCGCCGAGCTCTGCCGCAGCATCGGCGCCTCGATGATCCGCGACCGCGATCAGCTCAGGATCGACGTCGATGTCGATGACAGCAGCGTCGCCGGAGACGTCTCGGTCAGCCTGGGCCTCATCGTCACCGAACTCGTCATCAACGCGCTCAAACACGCCTATCCCGACGGGCGCGGCGGGGTTATCACGGTCGATTACCGCGCGGACGGTGCGTCGTGGACGCTCGACGTGTGCGACGATGGCATCGGCATGCCCGAGGGCGCGAACGAAGCCAAGGCGGGTCTCGGCACGAGCATTGTCACCGCGCTCGCCAAGCAGCTGCGCGCGCGCATCGATGTGCGCCCCGCCAAACCCGGCACGCGCGTCTGCGTCGTCCACAGCGAAGCCGTGACGCAGGGGGAGGGTGCCAAGGTTCTCCCGCTTCCGGTCGTCCGCGCGATCTAGCCCCTCCCTTGCGCCCCCCCGCCCGCGCGTCTATCGCACGCGTTCGGTCGGGGCGTGGCGCAGCCTGGTAGCGCATTAGACTGGGGGTCTAAGGGTCGCAGGTTCGAATCCTGTCGCCCCGACCAGAATTCCGATCGTCGCCGGGGAGGGTGCTGTCTGGCAAACGCTAATAACGGTCTCCGCCTCGGATGCGGGCTGGGCGGAACCCCACCCGGATTGGGATATGCCTGACCGCCAGCCGAGTGCACGATGAACCTGTTTGCTAAAAACGCCACCGTTTGTGCACGATGTGATCCGCCATGCGGTTTGGCTCTATTTCCGTTCACGCCGCATCAAACGTGGGCGGCCGCGACCGCCGCTGCATGAACTACACCGTGGGGCGGAGGTTCTTGCGGCCCGGCGAAGTTAACCTGACAGCACCCTGGGAAGCACGAAAGCGATCCGCTCGTCGATTGTCGTCGCTGTAGAATCGGAAATCACGCTGTCATCCATAGGGGGTCTCCAACCGAGAGATGTGAAACAGACGTTTTTTACCACTAGAGTGTGATCGGGTCACGTTGCGTATATCCTGAGTTGCGGAGATAGTTGGCGCATTCGGCTGGCGGGAAGCGGTCGAGCAGGGAGCCGATGCGCTGCCATACGCTGGTGATCGACCGTTCGTCGGCTTTGCGCAGCAG
>JBBQJX010000297.1:0-3178 GCA_038326295.1 Sphingomonadales bacterium | reverse complement strand
GCAGCAGGACGTTGCCGCCTTCCACAAGCATCTTGGCCAGATGGACGCGATTGCGCTCGCCGCCGCTCAGCTGGCCGACCTTCTTTTGCTGATCGACGCCCTTGAAGTTGAACGCGCCGACGTAGGCACGCGTCTGGATTTCGTTCTTGCCGAAGTAGAATTTCTCCGCACCGCCGCTCACTTCCTCCCAGACGTTCTTGTTGGGATCGAGCGCGTCGCGCGACTGATCGACATAGCCGAGCTTGACGGTCTCGCCGACGCGGATACTGCCCGAATCGGGCGTGTCCTGGCCGGTGATCATGCGGAACAGCGTGGTCTTGCCCGCGCCATTGGGGCCGATCACGCCGACGATGCCGCCGGGAGGCAAGTTGAACTCCAATCCCTCGATCAGCAGCTTGTCGCCATATGCCTTGCCGAGGTCTTTGGCTTCGATGACGTTGTTGCCGAGCCGTTCGGGGACGCGGATGAGGATCTGGCTGGTGCCCGGCTTGCGGTTGTTCTGCGCCTCGACCAGCTCGTCGAACGCCTTGATGCGCGCTTTGGATTTGGACTGGCGTGCCTTGGGGCTGGCGCGGATCCATTCGAGCTCCTGGTTGATCGCGCGCTGACGCGATTCGTCCTCGGACTGTTCCTGGCCGACGCGCTTGGCCTTGGCGGTCAGCCACGCCGAGTAGTTGCCCTCGAACGGAATGCCGCGTCCGCGATCGAGTTCGAGCACCCAGCCGACGACGTTGTCGAGGAAGTAGCGATCGTGGGTGACGAGGATGACGTTGCCCCTGTAATCGACGAGATGCTTTTCGAGCCACGCGACCGATTCGGCGTCGAGGTGGTTGGTCGGTTCGTCGAGCAGCAGGACCTCGGGCTTTTCGAGCAGCAGTTTGCACAGCGCGACGCGGCGCTTTTCACCACCCGATAAGGCACTCACCCCGCTATCACCCGGCGGGCAGCGCAGCGCATCCATCGCGATCTCGATCTGGTTGTCGAGCGTCCAGCCATCGACCGCGTCGATGGTTTCCTGGAGCTCGCCCATCTCGGTCATCAGTTGATCGAAATCGGTATCGTCCTTGGGGTCGGCCATCTCGGCTGAGATCGCATCGAAGCGCGCGACTGCATCGCGCACGGGGGCGGCACCTTCGAGCACGTTTTCCTTGACGGTCTTGGTCTCGTCCAGCCTGGGCTCCTGCGCAAGGTAGCCGACGCGCACGCCGTCCGCCGCCCACGCCTCGCCGGTGAAGTCCTTGTCGTAGCCCGCCATGATTTTCATGAGCGTGGACTTGCCCGCGCCGTTGACGCCGATGATCGCGATCTTGGTCTGGGGGAGGAATTGCAGGTGGATGTTGTTGAGCACGGGCTTGGGCGCGCCGGGGAAGGTCTTGGAGAGACCCTTCATGACATAGCTGTACTGGTAAGACACTGGTGCTCCGGGAATGCGTATGCGGGTTCGAGCGCGGTGTAGCCGATATGGGCAGCGGGCGGGAAGCGGGGTAGGGCTGCGCGCATGTTCGAGATTGCCGACACCGCGCATCTGCCCAAGGGCGAACTGTATCGCGAGCTTGATGGGCAGCTCGCGGGGGTGACGGCGGGCGAGCGCGACGCGGTGGCCAATCTGGCCAATGCGGCCGCGATCCTGTTCCACGGGATGCCCGATCTGAACTGGGCGGGCTTCTACCTGATGCGCGACGGCGAGCTTGTGCTGGGGCCGTTCCAGGGGCGCGCAGCATGTATCCGCATTCCGCTGGGGCGGGGCGTATGCGGGACGGCGGCGGCGACCCGGCAAACGCAGCTGGTGGCGGACGTGCACGCCTTTCCCGGGCATATCGCGTGTGACGCGGCGTCGCGGTCCGAGCTTGTGGTGCCGATGATCGATGGCGGACGGCTGATCGGTGTGCTCGATCTGGACAGTCCGTCGCCGGGGCGGTTCGATGCGAACGATGTGACCGGGATGGAGGCGTTCGCGCGGCGGCTGGTGGAGGTGCTGGCGGGGGGCGATCAGGCCTGGTGATCTCCCAACACCGCAAACGGGTTGGCGGCTCGCGCGGCGTCTTCTTCGCTGACAAGCAGGCGGCGATATTCGGCGAGTTCGGCCTCGCTTGCCTTGGGATACGGATCGAGCGCGAGGCCCAGCGCCTGGGCGGCGGCTTCGCCGAGATCAAGGTGATCGCCTTCCAGCGGCAGGATGTCGAGATCGGTGTCGGTCAGTTCGATCTCGTCTCCAACGGGTGCAGCGGATTCGAAACGCAGGCTTAGCGGTTCGTCGACGACAAACGCCACCGGCTGACCCGAGATTACGCAGGTTTGGGCCCCCGCGGCGGTGACGCGGCCGTTGGCCGCGATGCCGGTGCCGATGCGCTGGACGGTGAGCGTGGCGGTGAGGCAATCGAGTTCGACAAGACCAAATCGCCGGGCGAGCGCGGCGCGTTCGACTTGATTGGTCTCGATCACGCGTGCTGCGGGGTTACTGGTGATGGCGTCGAGGCGCAGCAGGCGGGAGAGCTCGCTCATAGTCGGCCCTCCGCGAGCGCGGTCGCATCGGCACGGGACAGGCGTTGCCGGAGTGCACGCGTCTGCGCGATCGCCCAGTTGAGCGTGCGCGGATCCGACGCTTCGCCACGATACAGGTTGCGGATTAGCGCATCGGCGAGCTCGGCGTCCTCGCCCTCGGTGCTCGAGCGATAGGCGGTCAGGCGGCCGCCGAGCGCGCCCACCGTGTTACCGACCTGTTTCGAAATTGCGAGATCGCTGATGCCGATTTCGCGCAGCGACGCATCCATGTCTTCGGCGAAGCGATCGGCGAGATCGGCTTCGGTCTGGTGCAGGCCGAGCGCCTGGAGGCGCAGGATAACGAGGGAAAGGACGAGCGCGAGCATATCGAAGCGCCCGTCGAGCGTATCGGGGACGCCACCGGCCGAGAACCAGGCGGGATCGCGCGCCAGACCGAGCGCGGACGCGTAGAGCGCCGACGCCGGGGTGCGCGGGCGGGTGCCGAGACCGAGCGCGCGGGTTAAGTTGCCAGTCAGCGACATGCGCGTCATATCCGGCGCTTGGCGGCGGTGCGCAATGGCCGCGACACTGAAGGACATCGGCGTGACGGCAAGACAGGCGCTGCTTCTGGCGGGCGTGGGCGTGGTGGTGCTGGGCGGGTGCACGCGCATTCGCAATACGCAGGGGTATATCGCGG
>JBBQJX010000296.1:0-3181 GCA_038326295.1 Sphingomonadales bacterium | reverse complement strand
CCTCCCCCGGACCGGGGGAGGGGCGGCGGCGCAGCCGCAGGGAGAGGGAACGCGCCGCGAGGAACGGGTCCGTATGACGCGCCTGCGCCAGACCATCGCCAAACGCCTCAAGGAAGCGCAGAACACCGCCGCGATGCTGACCACGTTCAACGATGTGGACATGACCGCCGTCATGCACGCGCGCGATCTCTACAAGGACAGTTTCGAGAAAAAGCACGGCGTCCGCCTGGGCTTCATGAGCGTCTTCACCAAGGCCGCCGTCCTCGCCTTGCGCGAGGTTCCCGCAGTCAACGCCATGATCGACGGCGAGGAGATCGTTTACCGCCAGTACGCCGATATCGGCGTCGCTGTCAGCTCACCGGGCGGCCTCGTGGTCCCGATCGTCAAGGACGCCGACAGCCGCAGCTTCGCCAATATCGAGAAGGCCATCGCCGATTTCGGTCGCCGCGCGCGCGACGGCCAGCTCAAGCTCGAAGACCTCCAGGGCGGTACCTTCACCATTTCCAACGGCGGCGTCTTCGGCTCGCTGATGTCCACGCCCATCCTCAACCCGCCGCAGTCGGGCGTGCTCGGTCTCCATCGGATCGAGGAGCGGCCGGTGGTGCGCGCCGGGCAGATCGTCGCGCGGCCGATGATGTATCTGGCGCTCAGCTACGATCACCGCGTGGTCGATGGGCGCGAGGCGGTCACCTTCCTCGTGCGCATCAAGTAAGCGATCGAGGATCCCACGCGCCTGCTGCTGGACATGTAGCACCACGGACCTGTTGCGCGGGCCGGAGCGTTCCCATGTCCGCGCCGCCAAAGGAGTTCAAAGCCGATGTTCGCCCGCCTGATCATGATGATAATCACCCGCAAGATCATTCGCATGGTCGGCGAAAAACATGGTGGCGTCGCAGGCGCGGCAATCGGCGCAGCGCTCGCATCGCGCAAGACGCGCGTGCTCGGTCTTGGCGGTGCGGCCGCGTTGACGGCTTACGAGGTCCTCAAGAAGCGCAACGAGCAGCGCCGTTTGCCCGCGCCGATGGCGGCGTCGCCCACGTTACCCGCCCGTCAATAGGCCGGTTGGCGCTTCGGTCACGGTCACCGTCACGCCGCCCCCGCTCGCGGGAACAAGGCGGGCGATCGGCAGGCCCCACGGGCTGAATGTCGTCGGACCGGGTGCCGCTGCATCAGGCTGCACGCCCGATATGGTGCCCGCCGAGTAACCCGTGTTGGGTCGACGCGTGTAGAAAACGTGCCGCCCGATCTGCGTTTCGCGGTGCATCGCCCCCGCCCAAAGCGGCCGCACATAGTCCGCATGATAATTGGTGGCCGCCAGTCGTGGCAGTCCTTCGGGCGTCCCCAACGCGGCCGCCGCCACCATGCCCGCGCGCGCCCACAGCGCTGGATCGGGCGTATTAGCCAGCGCACCGTCGCAGGTGAAGGTGAACTGGCAGCCCGTGCGCCGCTCATGCCCCTGGAAAATCACCGCGCACACGCTCTTGGGGTAAGCCGCATCCGCGAGCCGGTTCAGCACGACGCGCGCCACCGCCTTCTGGCCCTCGTCGCTCTCGCGCGCGGCCTCGTAATAGATTGCCGCCGTCATGCAGGCGGCCGGATCGGTGGGCATTGCCGTAACCGCCGCGCGTGCAGGGTCCGGGGCGACGGTCATCGCGCAGGCCATCGCCGCCGCACTTGTGATCCATCTCGTTCCCAACGCGCGGTTCCTTGAAAAAAGAGCGGCCCCGGCACGAAGCCGGGACCGCCCTGTAGCACGGTTGTGATTTCCCGGAATGCTTTACGCGCCGGTGGTCACCCCGTCGCACTGCGGCGTGCTCACGCCCCTCGTGCCGAAGTCGAGGTTCAGCTTGCCAGCGACCGTCGCCGGCGACGGATCGATGTCGGTGTAGGTCGGGTTGCTGATGAACGTCTCCTGGATCGCGATCTGGTAAGCCTTCGTCACCGGAGCCAGACCGTTCCTCGCCAGAATGCCCGCCGCCGCGTCGGTGCTGATCTTGTTGCCATAGTACCAGCTCAGGAACGCCTTGGTTACGCTGGTCTCGCTTGCGTTCGCATAGCACTGGTAGAACAGGCCATTGGTCGTGCCGACGAGCGGATACGAACCCGAGGGGGCCGGATCGGCGAGCGGGCTGGCGATATTGGCAGAAGACACCCACGACGCGTTGGTCGCGTTGGTCGCCGGATCGAAGCGGTTGCCCGGCGCGGTCACCGAGTATTTGCCGGTCGAGAGCGTCTGCGGCGGCAGCAGCAGCGTGGCGGGCACCGAAGCCGTACCGAAGGCCCTGGTGGCGGTGGCGGGGGTGGCGGCAATCGCAACGCCGAGCCTGTTGGTCAGCGCGGCCGAGAGCAGGTTGAAATCGTTCTGGCCGTTGTTGGTAACGTAGGGCTGAACGAAATCGTTGCCAACAAAACCGACGCGGAACTGATAGACCGTGGTGCCCGCAGCAGGCCTTGTTACGTTCGCCAGATACTCAGCGACGCCATCATTGCCGTCGGCGAGCGTATATCTGCCGAGGGTCTCGGTGCCGGTCACGGCGGGCTGAACCAGGTTCGCCTTGACCGTCACGCCGGTCTTGGCATAGGTTGCACCGCGCAGCCCAAGGGGTAGCGAGGTCGGTGCGTTGCCGCCCGCTGTGTTGGCATCGACCTTGTACCGGTTGACCTGGCCGCCGAGGAACGCGTCGCAGATCGCTTCGAGATGGCGATAGAAGATCGACGTGGTGCCCGAACCGTCCGAGCGACCGACAATCTGCAGCGGGATCGACGATGCGTTGGGGGTGTCGGCGGTCTGCAAGCCGAACGCGGCGGCGAGACCGTCCTGGCCGAGGTTCGTGTCGTAGCCGTTGAAGATGTTGCACAGCTGGGTATTGGTGAGCCTGACTCTGCCCGAAGCGGTGTTCCTGAGCGCGGTCGAGGTGATCACGCCGTTGGCATCGGCAACCTTCTTGTAGATCGGATCGAACGAGACGGTCGGGATCGCGATCAGCAGCGGGATCTGGATCGCGCGGCCGTACGTCACGCGGGGATTGGGGAACAGCGTGTTCGTGCCCGTGCCGCTGCCGACCGGAGCAGCGCCGGTGTTGCTGGCGATGCGGATCGTCGAGCCGCTCTGCGAGACGAGACCGCCGACTGAGTTGCCGCCGCCGTCGACCCTGGTGCCGTTATAGGTATCGATGTCACC
>JBBQJX010000295.1:0-3190 GCA_038326295.1 Sphingomonadales bacterium | reverse complement strand
GGCTCCGGCTGCGTCGCGCGCGATATGGCTCGGTATCACGAGCAGCATCCGGGCGGGTTCCTGCCACGGCTGCCGGTGCGCCAGCCCGAGGAGGAGCCGCCGCCGGAGTAAGGGTGCCCTCCCTCACCCTGCGCCTGCGGGGCTGTCCCTCTCCCGCGTTGCGGGAGAGGGGTAAGGGGGGCGTTAGGGCTTGACGAAGCGGAGCGTCATGCGGTCGCTTTCGCCGATGGCGGCGTAGCGGGCGCGGTCCTTGTCGCCCTCGGCGTAGTTGGGGGGCAGCGTCCACACGCCCTTGGGGTAATCGGCATGATCGCGCGGGTTGGCGTTCACTTCGCTCGTGCCCGCGAGCCGGAAGCCCGCGGCTTTGGCCATCGCGATCACGGCGGATTGTTTGACATAGCCCTTCGAACCATCGGTATCGGTGGTGCGCGCCTCGGGCAGTCGATGCTCTTCGATGCCGAGAACGCCGCCGGGTTTGAGCGCATCGTAGAAGGCCTTGAACGCCTGCGGGGCGAAACCGTCGCCCATCCAGTTGTGGACGTTGCGGAAGGAGAGCACCATGTCGGCACTGCCCGGCGGCGCGATCTCGAATGCAGTCTTGCCGAACTCGGTGAAGCGCACATTGGCGAGCGCCGGTTCGCTCTGCGTGCGGGCCTTCAGCCGGGCGATGGCGGGAGCCATCGAGCCCGTCGATGCCAGCTGCGCGGCGTATAATATGCCCCGGGGGCCGATCGCGGGTGCGAGGATTTCGGTGTACCAGCCGCCGAACGGCCAGATCTCGACCACGGTCATGCCGGGCTTCACGCCGAAGAAGGCGAGCGTTTGCGCGGGGTGGCGGGCGGCATCGCGCGCGCGGTTCTCGGGCGAGCGCGCCGATTGGGCAACTGCCGCCACGATCGCGGGTGAGGGCGCGCTGCTGCGCGCGACGACGGGAAGCGCCAGCGCGAGCAGTGGCAGGGCGATCAGGAACGGCTTGACACGCATTGTTGGGCTCCGGCTGGTGAGGGCTGGAATGGGCCATAGGCGCGGCGCGCGCATCGGCCAAGCGGGAGGGCATCGATGGCGGCCGAATATACGATCCTTGGCTGGGCGGTGGCGCTCGGCCTCGCACAGATCCTGCTGACCGCGTTCGTGCGCACGCGCGCCTACGGGGCGGCTTGGAATACCGGCGCGCGCGATGCAACGCCGACGGATCGCAAGACCGCGCTGGCGGGGCGGCTGGAGCGCGCGCAAGCCAATTTCTTCGAGACGTTCCCGCTGTTTGCCGCTGCGGTGCTGGCGTGCGGCGCGGCGGGTCGGTTCAGCCATCCGGTCGAGATCGGCTGCTGGACGTATCTGGCGGCGCGGGTGGCGTATGTGCCGCTTTATGCGGCGGGCGTGCCCTATGTGCGCACGCTGGTGTGGGCGCTATCGCTGATCGGGCTGCTGCACCCGCTTTACGCGCTGCTGCGCGGTTAAGCCTCGCTGCGGCGCGCGCTGAGCACGGCGGCGGCGATCAGGATCAGGGCTGCGAGGATCAGGAATTCGGGATTGGCGGCGAGCCATCCCACGGTGCGATCGATCGGTGTCATGCGCTGCTCCACCCGCTTGCTGCGTTGCCGCATAACGCGGGTTTGTTTCATTACGACGACAGATACGCGCGGTTTACCGCAAGAGTTTCACGCGGAGCGGGGCTGGTGGGCCCGGCAGGATTCGAACCCGCAACCAGGCCGTTATGAGCGGCCAGCTCTACCCTTGAGCTACAGGCCCCGGCACGGGTCTAGCAGCGGCGGCGGGGTTGGACCAGCGCGCGAAAATGGCGGTGGGGAGCAGCAGCCCGCGCGCCTCCTCGCGCAGCGTCATCTCGCCGGTTTCGATGTGCCCGGGCAGGTGCGCGAGCACCTGGCGCAACAGTTCGCCGAGCGTGAGCGCCGAGAGCCGGATCGCGTAGGCGGTGAGCACGAGGAAGCGCGAGTGCGCATCTAGCAGCGCGGCGCAGTGGGAGACGAGCGGCAGCAGATGCTCCTCGATCCGCCAGACCTCTCCCTCGGGGCCGCGCCCGAACTTGGGCGGATCGAGCAGGATGCCATCGTAGCGCCGTCCGCGCCGGACCTCGCGCGCGGCGAATTTGCTGGCGTCGTCGGTAAGCCAGCGGATGCCGGTCAGGTCCGAAAGCTGCGCGTTGGCCTGCGCGGCGGCGACCGCCTTGCGGCTCGCGTCCAGATGCGTGACGCGCGCACCGGCGTCCGCCAGGATCAGGCTGGCGACGCCGGTATAGCCGAAGAGGTTGAGGATTTCGTCGTGCGGGCGCGTGAGGCCGCGCATCCAGTCCCATTGCGGGGCCATGTCGGGGAAGAAGGCGAGGTGGCGGAACGGGGTGGGGGCGGCGTGGAAGCGGACCGCGCCATGCGCGAGCGGGAAGCTGGCGGGGACGGTGGGAGAGAGGTGCCAGCGCCCGCCGCCATCCTCGTCCGATCCGCCGATGAATTCGCCGTCCGCCTGCCAGTCGGGCGCGGCGGGCGCCCAGAGCGCGGAGGTCTCGGGGCGGACGAACGTGTGCGCGCCATAGCGTTCGAGCTTGCGGCCATGGCCGCTATCGAGCAGCGCGTGCGCGGGGGTGGGCTCGGCGATGAGCGTGGGCATGGGTGCGCTTATCCACAATATTGTCACGTTGCTGGTTGCTTTTAGGTTCGGGCCGCGATATTCCTGCTTTGTTCCTAGGAGGAATTATGGCTACCAATACGGGCAATGGCTTTCGGCGTGGTGGGGTGACGGCGCGGACCCAGTTCGAACGGGGCGATGGCAACTGGCAGAAGCGCGATGAGCGTGCGGGGCAGTTCATGCCGGTCAAGAACGACGGCGAGCCCTATAAGGGCATCGCGCGGGAGCCGGACGGGCGGGATACCAAGAATGGATGATACGATGCCGGAGTGCTGCAAAGGTCTGGTGCCGAATGCCGAGACCCAGGCCGCTATACGCGACGGGCGGGCGGGCAAAGTGGAAACCTTCGCGACGTTCGACGCGATGATGGCCGACCTCGAAAACGACGACGAGGACTGATCCGGCTCACGCCGCCTTCTTCAGTCCCACGGTGGCGCTGGCGGAGGGGCGGGCCAGCATTGCCAAGGCGGCGGCGCGGACCTGATCGACGTGCGCGGCATCGATCTTGGCGACGATCTCGGACGGGTCCGCCACCCGGCCGCGCGTCATC
>JBBQJX010000294.1:0-3194 GCA_038326295.1 Sphingomonadales bacterium | reverse complement strand
GCGAGCGCTTCATGGAGCGCTACGCCCCGTCCGCCAAGGACCTCGCCAGCCGCGATGTCGTCAGCCGCTCGATGGCGATGGAAATCCGCGAGGGCAGGGGCGTGGGCGAGGAGAAGGACCACATCTATCTGCACCTCGATCACATCGATCCCAAAATCTTGGCCGAACGTCTTCCCGGCATTTCGGAGACCGCCAAGGTGTTCGCAGGCGTGGACGTGACGCGCCAGCCGATCCCAGTGTCGCCCACCGTGCACTATACGATGGGCGGCATCCCGACGAACTACCACGGCGAGGTGGTGACGCTGAAGGACGGCAATCCCGATAGCGTCGTGCCGGGGCTGTTCGCACTGGGCGAGGCGGGGTGCGTATCGGTGCATGGCGCGAACCGCCTCGGCTCGAACAGTCTGATCGATCTGGTGGTGTTCGGCCGCGCGGCGGCGCACCGCCTGGCGGAAATCATCAAGCCGGGCACGGCGGTTCCGCCCGCGCCAAAGGCGGCGGACGATCTCGCGCTTAGCCGTCTCGACTATTTCCGCAATGCCAAAGGCGGAAGCCCCACCGCCGAAGTGCGCGGCATCATGCAGCGCGCGATGCAGGCCAATTGCGCGGTCTTCCGCACCGACGAGGTCCTGCAGGAAGGCATCCAGAAGATCGATGCCGTCTACCAGCGCATGGCAGACATCCAGGTCGTCGATCGCGGCATGGTCTTCAACACCGATCTGATCGAGACGCTCGAACTCGACAACATGGTCCCGCAGGCGGTGGTGACGATGCACAGCGCCGCCAACCGCCACGAATCGCGCGGCGCGCACATGCACGAGGATTATCCCGAGCGCCACGACGCCGAATGGATGAAACACACGATCGGCTGGTTCAGGGATGGCGGCGTGCGCATCGATTATCGCCCGGTGCACACCTACACGCTGACCAACGCGGTGGAGTATATCAAGCCCAAGGCGCGGGTGTACTAGGAACCGACGATTTTTGGCACCTAGGGTCGACTCGCACTTAGGGCATCCCGGTCACCGGGCACCATGCAACATTCCAGATTGCTTATAGCGGAATATTGTCGTGCTTCTTCCACGGGTTGGCAAGCTGCTTGCCGCGCAGCTTGCGTAATCCCAGCGCGATCCGCCGCCGCGTCTCGCGCGGCAGGATCACCTCGTCGATGAAGCCCTTGCTCGCAGCGACGAACGGGTTGGCGAACGCGGCCTCATACTCCGCCGTGCGCGCGGCGATCTTGGCCGGATCGCCCACGTCCTGCCGGAAGATGATCTCGACCGCGCCGCGCGCGCCCATCACCGCGATCTCGGCGGTGGGCCATGCATAGTTCAGATCGCCGCGCAGATGCTTGCTCGCCATCACGTCGTACGCGCCGCCATAGGCCTTGCGCGTGATCAGCGTGATCTTGGGCACGGTCGCCTCGCCATAGGCGAACAATAGCTTGGCACCGTTCTTGATGATGCCGCCATGTTCCTGCGCGGTCCCCGGCAGGAACCCGGGCACGTCGACGAAGGTGACGATCGGGATCTCGAACGCATCGCAAAACCGTACGAAGCGCGCCGCTTTCTTCGACGCCGCGATATCGAGTACACCCGCAAGCACCGCAGGCTGATTGGCGACGAACCCCACGGTGTGCCCCTCCACCCGGCCGAAGCCGGTGACGATGTTGGCGGCATGCGCGGGCGCGATCTCGAAGAAATCCCCCTCGTCCGCCACGCGCTGGATCAGTTCGTGCATGTCGTAAGGGGTGTTGGAGCTGGCAGGAATCAGGCTGTCGAGCGCCACATCCTCGCGCTCGGCCGGGTCGGCGGTGGGCCGCGCGGGCGGGGGCGCGCGGTTGGACAAGGGCAGGAAATCGATCAGGTCGCGCGTGGCGAGCAGCGCCTCGATATCGTCGTCGAACGCGCGGTCCGCCACGCCCGATCGCGTGGTGTGCGTGACCGCGCCGCCCAATTCCTCCTGCGTGACGATCTCGTTGGTCACCGTCTTCACCACATCGGGGCCGGTGACGAACATGTAGCTCGATTGCTTCACCATGAAGATGAAGTCGGTCATCGCCGGCGAGTACACCGCGCCCCCCGCGCATGGCCCCATGATGAGGCTGATCTGCGGCACCACGCCGGACGCGAGCACGTTGCGCTGGAACACCTCCGCATAGCCGCCCAGCGACGCCACCCCCTCCTGGATGCGCGCGCCGCCGCTATCGTTCAGCCCGATCACCGGCGCGCCGACCTTCATCGCCATGTCCATGATCTTGCAGATTTTCTGCGCGTGGCGTTCGCTGAGCGACCCGCCGAATACGGTGAAATCCTGGCTGAACACGAACACCAGCCGACCATTGACGGTGCCCGATCCCGTCACCACCCCGTCGCCCGCAAACCGCTTGTCCGCCATGCCGAAATCGGTGGCGTTGTGCTCGACATACATGTCGAGCTCCTCGAAACTGTCCGGATCGAGCAGCACGTCCAATCGCTCGCGCGCGGTGAGGCGGCCCTTTGCGTGCTGCGCGGCGATTCGGTCCGCGCCCCCGCCTTCCAGCGCGGCGGCGCGGCGGCGATTGAGTTCGGCGATCTTGGCTTGCAATGTGCACCTCGGACAAGAATTTGCGGGTTCATTGCCGGGCAAGCGTGCGCCTCGCAAGGTTCGCACCGCGCGCCTATGTCCGGGCGGACCCCAGAGAAGGCCGACACCGATGCGACTCGTCCCCGCCCTTGCGCTTGCCGCGCTTCTGCTTCCCGTCGCCGCCGCTCACGCGCAGGGGGTTGATGTACCCACCGCGCCGCGTCAGCGCCTCGTAACCGTCTTCGGCGACGAGAAATGTCCCGTGCGGCGCAGCGCGGACGAGGTCGTGATCTGCACCCGCCGAGACGCCGGCGAGCAGTTCCGCATTTCTCCTGCGCTGCGCGCCGAGGCGCGGATCGAGAAGCGCGACGATGTCGGCGCGCGGATCGGACTCGCGGATCACACGCTCGCCCCGGTCAACTGCACGGCGGCGGGCATCCAGGGCCAGTTCGGCTGCAGCCAGGGGCTGAACATCCTGGGCGCGGCCAGGAAGGCCAAGGAAGCGATCAACGGCGACACCTACGTGCCGGACGCACCGAAGAACTAGAGCGTGATCGCGTCTGATTGAATCGGGCTGGGATTCCCAAGGAGCGGATTTTCTGATTCAGCCTTTGTGCTGGGTTGGAGGC
>JBBQJX010000293.1:0-3201 GCA_038326295.1 Sphingomonadales bacterium | reverse complement strand
AGATCGTCGCGCGCTGGGCGGAGATCGTCGGCGAGGACTTCGCGCGCAACGCGCAGCCGCAGTCGCTGCGCTTTCCCATGGGCAAGCGCGCGGGCGGGGTGCTGCATCTCGTGGTGAGCGGTGCCTACGCCCCCGCGCTCCAGATGGTCGAGGCCGAGATCGTCGAGCGGGTGAACCGCTATTTCGGCCACGCCGCCGTCGCGCGGCTGCACATGGTCCACGGCGCGCCCGCCGTGCCGCGCCCGCGCGCCCACGGGCCAATCGAGCCGCCGCCCGTGCCCGAAACGCTCGCGGGATCGCTGCGTGCGATCGCCGATCCCGATCTCAACGCAGCCCTCACCGCGCTTGCGCGCCAGATCGGCGTCACGCGCGGTTCACCCGTTTTTGACTAGGGCGCGCCCGCGCGGCTATTGTCGCCGCCTGTTGAGCGCGCGGGAGCGTATTACGATGGCCAAGTTCATGAACATCGCGACCGCAGCCCTGCTGCTCGCCACCGCAGCCTGCGGCGAGAAAGGCGCGGGCGACGCCGCCACCGCCAAGCCCAGCACAACCACGACCACGACCACGGCGGCAACCGACGTCGCGAAACCGGGTGCCAACCGCGATTGGACCCAGCTCGTCGTCGCCACCCCCGAAGGCGGCTTTCGCATGGGCAACCCGGACGCCAAGGTGAAATTCCTCGAATTCGCCTCGCTAACCTGTCCGCATTGCCGCGATTTCAACAAGGAAGCCGCGCCCGCGCTGCGCGCCCAGGTTGCCACCGGCCAAGTCTCCTACGAATTCCGCAACTTCGTGTTGAACGGCTACGATCTGGCGGTCTCGGTCGCGGCGCGCTGTCAGGCCCCTGCCGCTTTCTTCCGTTCGATCGACGGGCTGTACGGCACCCAGCTCGAATGGATGGACCGGTACATAAAGTTGCCCCCCGAACGCATGAAGGCGATCCAGGCGATGCCGCGCGACCGGCAGCTGATCGCCATCGCCGACGCGGGCAAGCTCGACGAGTTCTTCCGCCTGCGCGGCATGTCGCGCGCGAACTATGAGGCGTGCCTCAAGGACGAGAAGAACGTCACCCGCCTGCAGGCGATCGCCGACGAGGCGGTGAAGAAGTATAACCTGCAGGGCACGCCTACCTTCGTCCTGAACGGCGAGACCAAGCCCGATCTCCACACCTGGCCGCAGGTCGAGGCCGCGATCAAAGCCGCGCTCGGCTAGGCTTGGAGTTCCAGCGCCTCCGGCTCGCCGGGTTCAAATCCTTCGCCGAAGCCGTCGATATCGCGCTGCTGCCGGGGCTGACGGGGATCGTCGGACCCAATGGTTGCGGCAAGTCCAACCTTACCGAAGCGATGCGCTGGGCGATGGGGGAGGGGCGCGCGGGCGGCATGCGCGCGGACAGCATGGACGAGGTGATTTTCGCGGGTGCGCGCGGACGGCCGGGGCGCAACCTCGCCGAAGTCGCCATCGGCCTGCTGAACGCGGGCGAGCAGATCGAGATCGTGCGCCGCATCGCGCGCGGCGAAGGCTCGACCTATCTGCTGAACGGCCGCGAAGCACGCCAGCGCGATGTGCAACTGCTCTTCGCCGATGCCGCGACGGGCGCGCATGCGGCAGCGCTGGTGGGGCAGGGGAGGGTGGCGGCCGTGATCGCCGCCAAACCCACCGAACGCCGCGCGATGCTGGAGGAGGCGGCCGGGATCGCGGGGCTCGCGGTGCGCCGCAAGGAGGCCGAAAGCCGCCTGCGCGCGGCGAGCGCCAACCTCGCGCGGGTGGAGGATCTGGGGCGCGAACTCGAAGCGCAGGTGGCGTCGCTCAAGCGACAGGCGCGCGCCGCCGAACGCTACGCCGATCTTTCGAACCGCATTCGCGCCGCCGAGGCGAGGCTGCTCTTCGCGGGCTGGCGCGCGGCGGATGCGCGCGCACGCACCGCCACCGCCAGGGCGTCGGAGGCCGAAGCCGCCGTCGAGACGGCGCGCACGATCATTGCCGTTGCCGAAGCCGCGCGTGCGGAGGCGGCGCAAACGGCCTTCGGGGCGCGAGACGCCGAGGGTGCCGCGCGCGTTGCGACGGACCGCGCCGAGCGCATGCTCGCGGGCCTCGCCGAGGAGCGCGCGCGTGCCGACCGCCGCCGTGGAGAAATCGATTCGCAGATCGAAGCGCTTGGCCGCGACGAGGCGCGCGAGACTGTGCTCGCCACCGAAGGCCAGTCCGCGCTGGCGCATATCGCCGCCGCGATCCGCGCGCTGCGCGACGAGGAGGGCGCGCGCGCCGCCGAGAATGCCGCCGCGCACGCGGCGGCCAGCGAGGCCGAGGCGCAGCTTCCGCTCGCCGAAACCGCGCTCGCCGAAGCACTCGATAGCCGCGCGCGTGCCATCGCCGACCGGCGTGTGGCCGAGGAGGCGGTCCGCACCACAGCCGCCGCGCTCGCGCGCGCCGAGGGAGAACTGGCCGCGCTCGATCGCGAACGGTCCGCGCTGGCCACCTCCGCGCTTCGGTCGCCTCCGCCCGAGGAGGAGGAGAAGCGTCCTCGTCCCCCTCCGGGGACGCAGGGGGAGCGCGCCGCAGCCGAAACCGCGCGCGCCGCGCTCGCCGCCGCCGCCGCCGAAACCGACTTCGCGAGCGCCGCGCTCGAAGCCGCGCGTGCCGGTCTCGATGCCGCTCGCGCCGATCTCGATGCGGCGCAGGCCCGCGCGGGGGAACATGCCGCGCCGCTCGCGGCAGCGCGCGCGCAAGTCGCAGGGCTCGCCGCCGAAGCTGCCGCGCTCGCGCCGCGTTCCGCCTCTGGGGCAGGAGGCTCGGCGCTCACCGTGACGCCCGGCTGGGAAGCCGCGCTCGCCGCCGCGCTCGGGGACGATCTCGCCGCCGCCGTGGGCCGCCCGGGCGAAGGCTGGGCGCGCCTCGCCCCCGCCGACAGCGATCCGCCGCTCCCCCCCGGCTGCACTCCGATCGCTGCCAGCGTGCAGGCCCCGCCCGAACTTGCTCGCCGCCTTGCCCAGATCGGCCTCGTGCCGGACCGCCCCACCGGCGACGCGCTCGCCCCCGTGCTCGCGCCGGGCCAGCGCCTCGTCAGCGGGGACGGTGCGCTCTGGCGTTGGGACGGGTTCGAGCAGCGCAGCGCCAGCAACACCGCCGCCGCGCAGCGCCTGCGCGCCGTGAACCGCTCCGTCGACCTCGCAGCCCTCCTCGCGACCGCCCACGCGACGCTGA
>JBBQJX010000292.1:0-3223 GCA_038326295.1 Sphingomonadales bacterium | reverse complement strand
TCGCCGCCCATGATCGGCAGCGCGCCCGCGATCAGCTTGGCGAAGGTGGATTTGCCCGCGCCATTCACCCCGAGCAGCCCGATGCGGTCGTCGATATCGAGGCGGAGGTTCAGGCCCTTGAGGATGGGTACCTCGCCATAGCCGACCGAAACCCCCTCCAGCCGGATCAGCGGCGGCGCGAGCGGCCGCTCGGGGGAGGGGAGCGTGAACGGCGCCACCCGCTCGTTCACGGCTTCCGCAATGGGAGCCAGCTTGGCGAGCCGCTTCACGCGGGACTGCGCTTGTGCGGCCTTGCTCGCCTTGGCCTTGAAGCGATCGATGAAGGATTGCAGATGCGCGCGCTCGGCGTCCTGTTTCACGCGCGTGGCCGCCTGCAGCCGCGATTTTTCCGCCAGCCGCCGCTCGAAATCGTCGTAGCCGCCCGTGTACAGTTCCAGCTTGCCGCCCGCCACGTGCAGGATGTGATCGACGCTGTTGTTGAGCAGTTCGCGGTCATGGCTGATGATCAGCGCGGCGTGCGGATATTTCTTCAGCCGCGCCTCCAGCCACAGCGCCCCTTCCAGATCGAGATAGTTGGTCGGCTCATCGAGCAGCAAAAGGTCCGGCTCGGCAAACAGCGCGGCCGCCAATGCCACGCGCATCCGCCAGCCGCCCGAAAACTCGCTCATCGCGCGGTCGAGGTCTTCGGTGCTAAATCCAAGTCCGGAAAGGATTTCCGCCGCCCTAGCGGGGGCGCGGTCGGCATCGATCTCGATCAGCCGCCCCCAGATGTCCCCCATGCGCTCGGGTTCGGCGGTCTCCAGTTCGCTGTACAGCGCGTGGCGCTCGGCATCGGCCTCGAGGATCGTCTCGATCAGGGTGACGGGCGTGGCCGGATGCTCCTGCGCCACCGCACCGATGCGCGCGCCGCGCGGCAGCTCGATCGATCCGCCATCGGGTTGCAATTCGCCAAGGATCAGTTTGAACAGCGTGGTTTTCCCCACGCCGTTGCGTCCCGCGATGCCCACCTTCGCGGTCGGCGGGATGTTCACGCTCTCCTTGTCGAAAAAGCGCCGCCCCCAGGCGTTGAACGTCAGACTATCGAGCTGGAGCATGGGCCAAGCCTAGATGCCCGGGCGCGGCGCGGGGCGTTGAAACAGGAGAGGGGGGTACGGAAGCCCCCACGCAAGGTTCCCCGTTACGGCGCGCGTCGCCCCCTCGCAAGCACGGACCCCCGCTTGGCGCTGGCCGCGCGCGCCGCTAGGCTCGGCACCGCAAAAAACACGGGGTCTCCATGCGCCTTCTCCTCACCGTCTTTGGTCTGCTCTGGGCGGTAACCGCGACCGCCGCGCCTGCAGACGATTTGCACCGACTGCTGGACGATCACTGGGCATGGATCCTGCGCAACTCGCCGGTTTACGCCACCCAGCTCGGCGAGCGCGCCTATGACGACAAGGTCGAGGACCTGAGCCTCGCCCACATCGATACCAGCGCGCTCGAGGCCGCCGCTTTCCTTGCCCGCACCGATGCGATCCCCGCAGCGGCACTCACCCCCGCCGACCGCCTCAACCGCGATATCCTCAAGCGCCTCCTCAAGCGTGAGGCCGATGGCGCGCGCTTCGGCCAGCGCGCGATGCTGTTCGGCAATCGGGGCGGCTGGCATACGTCAGCCGCCTCCTGGCCCGAGCAGCTGCCCTTCTACACGATTGCCGATTACCGCAGCTACGTCGCGCGCCTCAAAGCCTACCCGGCGCAAAACGCGCAGGGGATCGTCACCACCCGCTGGGCGCTCGCGCACGGCTTCGTCCAGCCCTGCGCCGCGATGGGCGGCTTCGCGCGCACCATCTCGGGGCAGATCGTCAGCGATGCGGACGCGTCCGATTTTCTGAAACCCTTCGCCAGGCGTCCCGCCAGCATCGGCGAGAATGATTGGGCCGAGCTCAAGACCGAAGCCCGCGCCGCGATCACCACCGGCGTGCTACCTGCGTACCGCGATTTCCTCGCCTTCTACGAGAAGGACTATGCCCCGCATTGCGGTGCCAAGCCCGGCATGGCGGCGCTGCCGGATGGCGCGGCCTACTACGCCTATCTCGCGCGCGAGGAGACCACGACCGATCTCACCCCCGCCCAGATCCACGCGCTGGGCTTGCGCGAAGTCGCCCGCATCCGTGCCGAAATGGACCAGGTCGCGGCACGCGCGGGCTTCCCGGGCGACCGCAACGGCTTCATCGCCAGGCTGCGCACCGATCCCAAATACTTCCCCAAAACGGGCGATGAACTCATTGCCGCCGCCTCGGTCATGACCAAGCGCATCGATGGCGAGATGCCCAAATATTTCGGCAAGCTTCCGCGCCTGCCCTACACCGTCAAACCCGTGCCCGACGCCACCGCCGATGGCACCACCACCGCTTACTATGAAGGCGGCGCGGCCGAGAGCGGGCGCGCGGGCGTGTACCGCGTCAACCTCACCCACCTCGATCAGCGCCCCTTGTGGGAACTGCCTGCGCTGACGCTGCACGAAGCGGTACCCGGCCACCACAACCAGATCGCGCTGCAGCAGGAACTCGATCTCCCCAAATTCCGCCGCCACGCCGCCTTCTTCACCGCGTTCACCGAAGGTTGGGGCCTGTATTCGGAGCGCCTCGGCATCGAGATGGGCCTGTACGATACGCCCGAGCGCGACATGGGGCGGCTAAGCTACGAGATGTGGCGCGCGTGCCGGCTCGTGGTCGATACCGGCATCCACACGATGGGCATGAGCAAGGCGGACGCGATCGCGTTCATGGCGGACAATACCGCGCTCACGCCCGCCAATATCGAGGCCGAGGTCAACCGCTAAATCGCCCGACCCGCCCAGGCGCTCGCCTACAAGATCGGCGAACTGCGCATCCGCGCGCTGCGGGCGGAAGCCGAGAAGCGGCTCGGCCCGAAGTTCGATATCCGCGCCTTCCACGATGCGGTGCTGGGGCAGGGTTCGGTGCCGATGGATGTGCTCGAAACCCAGGTGCGTGGCTGGATCGCGGGGAGGGAGGCGGCGAGGTAGGCTCCGCCGAACGTCGGCAATTGCTCCACCCCCCGCGTCGAGCTATTGCCGCCATCAACTTGGGGAGCCAACCGCATGACCACCAAAGCCCTCATTGCCGTCGCGCTCGCCGCCACGCTCGCCACCGCGCAGGCGCAGGCCCAGCCCGCCGCGCTCCTCGCCGATACCCCCGGCCACACCCCGTCGGGCGCGACCTTTACC
>JBBQJX010000291.1:0-3224 GCA_038326295.1 Sphingomonadales bacterium | reverse complement strand
GACGGTGCGGACAGCCGGCTGTGGGGCGGCATCCACTTCCGCTTCGATAACGAGGCAGGGCTGCTGCTTGGGCAACAGATCGGGCAGAACGCGCTGGACGGCCCGCAGTTCGACACGGTGCCCGAGCCCGGCACGGTCGCGCTGATGCTGGGTGGCCTCGGGTTTACGCAGCTGCTGCGCCGCCGTCGGTCGGCGCGTCCGCTCTGAGAATCGAGCTGGCCGATAGCAGGCAAGACAGCTGCTTCGCTCTCACCAGCACCTACTTGGACCCCGGTTCAATCGCCTCCCCGCCCCCGCCGAGAAAATGTCGGCGAGGGCGGATCGGCGCGGATCGCGCCGCGCCCATATCGTCCGAGGAATCTCGCCGCCCACGCCTCCACCCCGCGCGCCTCGATTGCGCCCCTCAGTCCGGCCATCAGTCGCTGATAGAACCACAGATTATGTTCGGTCATCAGCATCGCGCCGAGGATTTCCTGGCTGCGGATCAGGTGGTGGATATAGGCCCGGCTCCACCCTTGGCAGGCCGGGCAATCGCAGCTTGAGTCCAGCGGCCCTTGATCCTCAGCGAACTTCGCGTTCCTGAGGTTGATCGGCCCGTCCGCCGTGAACGCCTGGCCGTTGCGGCCCGAGCGCGTGGGCAGCACGCAATCGAACATGTCCACGCCGCGCAGCACCGCGCCGACGATATCGTCGGGCTTGCCGACGCCCATCAGGTAGCGTGGCTTGTTGGCGGGCAATTGGCCGGGAGCATAGTCTAGACAGTCAAACATCGCCGCCTGCCCCTCCCCCACCGCCAGCCCGCCGATCGCATAGCCGTCGAAGCCGATGGCGCACAGCGCGTCCGCCGAGGCCGCGCGCTGACCTTGATAGAGCGAGCCCTGCTGGATGCCGAACAGCGCATGCGGGCTATCGCCGTGCGCCGCCTTCGAGCGCGCCGCCCAGCGCATCGAGCGCAGCATGGAGGCTTCGGCCGCCGCCTCGTCCGCACCCGCCACGGTGCACTCGTCGAACGCCATCACGATATCGCTGCCCAGCAGCCGCTGGATTTCCATCGAGCGTTCGGGGGTAAGCATGTGGCGGCTGCCATCGATGTGGCTGGCGAACTCCACCCCAGCTTCGGACTGTTTGGTCAGATCGCCCAGGCTCATCACCTGATAGCCGCCGCTGTCGGTCAGGATCGGCCGCTCCCATCCCATGAACGCGTGAAGCCCGCCCAACCGCGCCATGCGCTCGGCCCCGGGGCGGAGCATCAGGTGGTAGGTGTTGCCCAGGATAATGTCCGCGCCCGACGCGCGCACCTCGGCGGGGCGTATCGCCTTGACGGTGGCGGCGGTGCCCACGGGCATGAAGGCGGGCGTGGCGATCTCGCCACGGGCGAGGCGGACGGTACCGCGCCGCGCCCGGCCGTCCGTCGCGTGGAGGGTGAAGCGCATGGGCGACGGCTTGGCGTCACCCGCTGCCGTGCGAGCATCGTCGCTCAATATGGCGGGTCTTTGCGATGGCGCTGCGCGGCCGCCGCGTCCGCCCACCAGAGAAGATCGTCGGCGAAGCGCGGGAACGCCTTTTCCAGAATGGCACCGCCCTCCCCGACCGGATTGCCCTGCGCATCGAGCGCGTGGCCGATCTGGCCGACGGTGAGCGTGCTCGGAACTACGACCATGCCCATTTCGGACAGGATCGGGTGCCAGGCGATGTTCGCTCGCGCGCCGCCGATCCGCCCGGCGGAGTAGCTGGTGATCGCGGCGGGTCGCCAGAACCATTCCTCGAGGAAATGGTCGGTCAGGTTCTTCAGGCCCGGCTGAACGCCCCAGTTATATTCGCCCGCGACGAAGACGAAGGCGCGCGCGGCCCGGATTCTGGCAGCCAGCGCTACCATCGCCGCGGGCGCTTCGCCGGGCGGATATTCCTTGTACATCCGCTCGAGCAACGGGAGATCGATCGCCTTCGCATCGACAAGTTCGGCGGGCGCGCCACGCTCGACGAAGCGGCGGACGAGATAGTCGGCCAGCCGGATGCCCGTGCGGTCGGCGCGGTAGGAACCGTAGAGAACGAGGATCGGGTCGGCAGCCATGGTCATCCCTCATTGCGCAGGAGCGCGAGTAGCACGGCGCGTGTCCCGGCGTCCCAAATCCCATCGACCTGGCGGGGGCGGAAGTGCCGCTGGAATGCCACCAGTGCCGCCTTCGCATCCGCCACCCCATAGCCATAGCGCGCGAGCGCCAGCGTCGCCCCCGCGTCGGTCCATCCCGGATCGGCGCCGCCAACCGGCACGCGCGCGGCGAGCCCCGCCTCGGCCAGCGCGCCCCAAGGGAACAACTCGCCCGGATCGTCCTTGCGCGTAGGCGCGATGTCGCTGTGGCCGATCACCAGCGGCGGCCGGATCGGCCAGCGCGCGAAGGCGGCGCGGAGTAGCACGATCAGGGCCGCGATCTGCGGTTCGGGGAAGGGCGTGTAGCCGAATTCGGAGCCCTGATTGACCAGCTCGTAACCGATCGACGCACTGTTGACGTCGGTCACGCCGCGCCACTCGCCCTTGCCCGCATGCCAGGCGCGCATCGCTTCGTCCACCAGCGCGAACACCGTGCCGTCCTCGGCGATCATGTAGTGCGAACTCACCCCCGAAGCGGGCGAGGTCAGCGCATCGAGCGCGCCGTCGGCGGTCTGCATGCCGGTATAGTGGATGACCGCCATCGTCACGGGCAGCAGCCGCTCGCCGAAATTGGGACTGGGCCGCGCGATCATGTGGCGGCGGGCTCCAGCCCCCGCGCGGTCCGCACCGTGATCACCGCGACCGAGCCGATCACCAGCGCGCCGCCGATCCACAGGCGCAGCGTCACCGGATCGCCGAGCACGATCACGGCAAGCATCGCCCCCAGCACGGGCGAAAGGATGAGCATGGGGGCGAGCGTGGACACCGGGTAACGCCCGTACAGATACGCCATTCCCGCATGGCCGATAAGGCTCGAGAAGATCGCCGAATACGCGATCGGCCAGAGCGCCAGCGTGGGCAGCGCGGCGGCGGCGGCGAGCGCGCCAGGCTCGAATACCGCGCTCGCCAGCAGCAGCATCGGCGCGGCGGTCAGGCCGATCCACGCGAATATCGTGAAGGCATGCACGCCTTGAAGCCGACGCAAAAGGATCGCGCCGCCCGAATACATCGCGGCGGCCGCGATACAGAGCCACAGCGCCAACCCCTCCCCCGCCAGCTTGGGATCGAAGCCGAT
>JBBQJX010000290.1:0-3234 GCA_038326295.1 Sphingomonadales bacterium | reverse complement strand
GTTCGGGGTGGCGGCGGACCAGTATGTGTCCGAGACGATGTTCGTGGTGCGCGGCATCCAGCCCGAGATGGGTCGCGGCGGGGGCTTGGGCGATCTGCTCGGCGTGGCGGGTGGCTTCAGCCCGGCGCAGGCGGAGGCGCGCAGCATCGGCTTTTACCTGGGGTCGCACGATGCGGTGCGCGCGCTCAAGGATCGCGGCATCGATCTGGTGCAGGTGTACCGGCGGCCCGAGGCGGACATGCTGACGCGGCTGTGGTTCGCGCGGCCGACGGCCGAGTTTCTGGGCGATTATTACCGCGCGCATACCGATATCGCCTATGATCCCGACGACGGGGTGACCAAGCTGACGGTGCGCGCCTTCCGGCCCGGGGATTCGCGCGCGGTGGCGGCGGCGCTGCTGCAGCTGGGCGAGGCGCGGATCAATCAGTTCAACCGGCGTGCGCAGGCGACTGCGGTTGCAGCCGCGCGCGGCGACATCGGCGCGGCGGAGGGCGAGCTGACCGATATCCAGCGACGGATGACGCGCTTTCGCGAGGCGCGTTCGGATTTCGATCCGCGCGCGAATGCGGGGGCGACGCAGGAACTGCGCGCGAAGATCGAGGGCGAGCTCGTCAATTCGCGCGCGCAACTGGCGGCGATGCGCGCGGCGATCGGGCCGGGCGCGCCGCAGATCGTGGCGCTGGAGCGGCGCATCCGCGCGTATGAAACGCAGGCCGCGCGGCAATCTGGGCGGCTGACGGGCGCGGCCGGGGGGCTGGCACCCAGGCTGGCGGATTATGAGGAGTTGCAGTTGCGGCAGGGGTTTGCCGCCAAGCGCTACGATGCGGCGCGTGCCGCACTCGAGCTGGCGCGCCAGCAGGCGATCAAGCAGCAGCTGTTCGTGATCCCGGTCGTGCTGCCCAATCTGCCCGAGAAATCCCTGGCACCGAGGCGGTGGACGATCCTCGCGTCGATCTTCGCGGGGCTGCTGGTGACGTATGGGATCGCGCGGCTGCTGGTGGCGGGCGTGCGCGAGCACGAGGCTTGAGGCGTTACGCCGCCAGGCGGTGCAGGTGTTCCACGTGGACCGCGACGGCCGCATCGACGCTTTCGTGGAAGGTGAGGTGGCCATCGATCAGCGTCGCGCCGCGATCGCAGTAGAGGCCGAGCGTGTGGAGATCGTGGCTGACCATCACCAGCGTGCTGCGCGCGCGGCGCTCCATCAGCGCTTCATGGCAGCGTTCGCGGAAACGGCTGTCTCCGGCCGCGGTGATCTCGTCGATCGCGTAGCAATCGAAATCGATCGCGAGGCTGGTGGCAAACGCGAGGCGCGCCTGCATGCCGGCCGAATAGGTGCGCACGGGCATGCGCATGTATGCGCCCAGTTCGGCGAAATCTTCGACGAAGGCGAGGACGTCGGCGATGGGGCGCTTGTAGATGCGCGCAATGAAGCGGACATTGTCCGCGCCGGTCAGGCTGCTCTGGAACGCGCTCGCGTGGCCGAGCGGCCAGCTGACCGACATATCGCGGCGGACGCGGCCGCTGGTCGGCGCCTCCACCCCCGCGAGCAGGCGCAGCAGCGTGGATTTGCCCGCCCCGTTGCGGCCGCAGATCGCGAGCGCCTCGCCACGCCGCAGCGTGAAGGTAATATCATCGAGCACGCGGTGCGCGCCCGCGCGTCCATGATAGGTCTTGCTCACGCGTTCGAAGCCGATCATTGCCATTCAACTCTGGACCGTTGGGACGTGTGCGTTTGAAACATCTTTTGGGCGCGGCCGGGTCCATGTGCCACGAAGTGCGGCCGGGCGACAGGGGCTCGCGGTGAAGCAGCCTGCGCGCGTGATGATCGACGGGTATAATCTGGCCATGCCGCGCGGCACGGGGGTTTCCACCTATGGCTATCAGCTTGCCGCCACGCTGGGCAACATGGGGATCGCAGTGGACGGGCTGTATGGGCTGCGCATGGGGTTCGCCCGCAAGCTGCGCGAGATCATGTTCTTCGAATCATTGGCGCACGAGCATCTTACCCGTACGCCGCGCCAGGGCGGCTGGCGGTGGATGGGCGAGCTGGGCGGCGGCATCCTGCCGCCGCGCGCGCGGCTGGTACCGCGCACGGGGCGCGTGATCACCGCCAATTTCTCGAACCGTCTGCCCGATTACGGTCGGCTGTTCAGCATCCCCGATCTGTTCGAGCGCGCCAATCGCCACTTCAAGCGCTTCCGCACCTTCCTGACGGTGAGCGTGCCAAACCCGCCCGAGATCATGCACTGGACCTATCCGGTGCCGGTGCGGCTGGCGGGGGCGAAAAACATCTACACGCTGCACGATCTGGTGCCGCTGAAACTGCCGTTCGCGAGCGGCGACAACAAGCGGCATTATTTCCGCCTGATCCGCGAGACGGTGCGCAGCGCGGACCATCTGGTGACGGTATCGGACGCGAGTGCCGCCGACATCAAGGACCTGTTCAAGTTCCGCCACGCCAAGCTCACCAACACCTTCCAGGCGGTCCGCCTACCCTCCGCCGTGACCGCCGAGACCGAGGACGAGGTGGCGCAGACGGTGAAGGGCGTCTTTAACCTGCCGCACCGGGGCTATTTCCTGTTTTTCGGCGCGATCGAGCCCAAGAAGAATGTCGGGCGGCTGCTCGAAGCGTATCTGAGCCTCGGGACCGAGACGCAGCTGGTGATCGTGGGGACCAAATCCTACAATAGCGACGAGGAACTGCGCCTGTTGCAACGCGACGAGACCGCGCCGCTGCGCGCCAATTTCCGCCGGGTGCGAAGGCTGGATTATCTGCCGCGCAGTCTGCTGATGCGGCTGGTTCGCGGCGCGCGCGCGGTGGTGTTCCCGTCCCTCTATGAGGGGTTCGGCTTGCCGGTCTTGGAGGCGATGCTGGTGGGGACGCCCGTACTGACCGCGCGCAACTCCTCGTTGACCGAGGTGGCGGGGGATGCGGCGCTGTTCGTCGATCCGTATAGCGTGCCCTCGATCGCGGCAGGGCTGCGCGCACTCGATACCGATGCGGAGCTGCGCGCGCGGCTGGCGGCGGCGGGACCGGCGCAGGCGGCGCGCTTTTCGGTCGACGCGTATCAGGCGCGGCTGGCGGCGATGTATGCCGATGTGCTGGGGGGATCGCGCGGTGCGCGTTGAAGTTTGCGCGGTGGCGCTGCTGGCCCTGCTGGGTGGCTGCGCGACGCTGCCCACATCGGGGCCGACCGCAAGGCAGGTGCTGGCGCGTCCGGCGGGGGGCGTGGC
>JBBQJX010000289.1:0-3256 GCA_038326295.1 Sphingomonadales bacterium | reverse complement strand
TCAGCTTGTCGTAATCAAGCTCTTGGCCGACGCGCGTCTTGTCGATCTTGTAGGCGACCTGACGCACGGGCGAGTAGAGCGCATCGACCGGAATAAGACCGATCGGCGCATCGACCGGACGGTTCGCCGAGGCGGGGACGTAGCCTTTCCCCGTCTCCACGGTCAGTTCCATGTTGAGCTTGGCACCCTGATCGAGCGTGCAGATCACCAGCTCGGGGCTGAGGATATCGATATCGCCGGTGGTCACGATCTGGCCCGCCTTGACCGGGCCGGGGCCGGTGGCGTTGAGTTGGAGACGCTTGGGGCCTTCGCCCGTCATCCGGATCGCGATCTGCTTGATGTTGAGCACGATGTCGGTCACGTCCTCGCGCACGCCCGGCAGCGAGCTGAACTCGTGCAGCGCGCCATCGAGCTTGATCGCGGTGACGGCCGCGCCCTGGAGCGACGACAGCAGCACGCGCCGCAGCGCGTTGCCGAGCGTGAGACCGAAGCCGCGCTCCAGCGGTTCTGCAACGAACACGCCGCGGCGGCGCGGATCGCCGCCGGTGGGACGGGATTCGAGACGAGAGGGTTTCTTCAGTTCCTGCCAGTTCTTAGCGATCACCGCCATGCGCGTGATTTCCTTCTATAATTTGCAGACGAGGCCCTTGCGGGCAGGGCAGGAGGCGTCAGCCCTGCCTCAGACGCGCCGCCGCTTGGGCGGGCGCACGCCATTGTGGGGAATAGGGGTGACGTCGCGGATCGACGTGATCTGGAAGCCGACCGCCTGCAGGGCGCGCAGGGCGCTCTCGCGGCCCGAACCCGGACCGCGGACCTCGACCTCCAACGTGCGAACGCCATGCTCCTGCGCCTTGCGGCCAGCATCCTCGGCGGCGACCTGGGCGGCATAGGGCGTCGATTTGCGAGACCCCTTGAAGCCCATCGTACCCGACGAAGACCACGCGATCGCGTTGCCCTGCGCGTCGGTGATCGTCACCATCGTGTTGTTGAAGCTGGCGTTCACGTGCGCAACGCCGCTGGTGATGTTCTTGCGCTCGCGGCGCTTGATGCGTGCTGGGGCCTGAGCCATTACTTCTTCTTCCCGGCGATGGGCTTGGCCTTGCCCTTGCGGGTGCGGGCGTTGGTGTGCGTGCGCTGGCCATGCACCGGCAGCCCGCGACGATGGCGCAGCCCCCGGTAGCATGCGAGGTCCATCAGCCGTTTGATGTTGATCGCCACCTGGCGGCGGAGATCGCCTTCCACGGTGTAATCGCGATCGATCGATTCGCGGATCTGCAGCACCTCGGCGTCGGTCAGATCCTGAACGCGGCGGGCTTCTTCGATACCCAGCCGGCTCATGAGCTGTTTGGACTTGGACGGTCCGATACCGTGGATATAGGTCAGCGCGACCACGACGCGCTTGTTGGTGGGGATGTTCACCCCCGCGATACGTGCCACTGTGTGCAATCTCCTCTGCTCCACGGGGCGGCGCGGGCGACGCACCCCATCTCAACGCATGGCGGGCAGCCTGCGTAAGTAGCGGGCTGCCGGTTATTTTCCGGGTTTCGGAAGCCGCCAAATTAGGGGCGCGGGGAGGGAGTGTCAAGCGCTGGAAGTGCGACAGGTCACGCAGCCGACAGGCGTCCCCTCCTGATGTTGCTTAGGGCTAGTGAACAGTCCTGGCGGCGGCCACGGAGTTCGACCAATCCTACCATTCACCCCACAAACGGATCGCGCACCAATATCGTATCATCCCGCTCGGGCGACGTGCTTACCAGTGCGACGGGCACCTGCGTCAGTTCTTCGATGCGGCGAATATATTTGACCGCTTGTGCGGGCAAGTCCGCCCACGAGCGCGCGCCTGCGGTCGAGCCGGGCCAGCCCTCGATCGTCTCGTAAATCGGCTCGACTGCGGCCTGATCGGGGGCTGCGGCAGGGAAATAGTCGAGGGTTCGACCGTGCAGCCGGTAGCCGACGCACACACGCAGTTCGGGCAGGCCATCGAGCACGTCCACCTTGGTCAGCGCGACGCCCGTGATCCCGGCAACGACGGCGGATTGGCGCACCAGCACCGCATCGAACCAGCCAACGCGACGCTTGCGACCGGTCACGGTGCCAAACTCGCGGCCGCGCTCGCCGATGCGTTCGCCCGTGGCGTCCTGAAGCTCGGTAGGGAAGGGGCCCGAACCCACGCGCGTCGTGTAGGCCTTGACGATGCCAAGCACGTAGCCCGCCGCACCCGGCCCCATGCCCGATCCCGCCGCCGCCTGGCCCGCCACGGTCTGGCTGCTGGTGACGAAGGGGTAGGTGCCGTGATCGACATCGAGCAGTACGCCCTGCGCCCCTTCGAACAGGATTCGCTTACCGTTTCGGCGCGCCACATCGAGCGTACGCCAGATCGGCCGCGCGAACGGGAGGACCGACGGCGCAATCTCGTGGAGGGCATCGAGCAGCGCGGCTCTGTCCACCATTTCGACGCCGAAGCCAGCCCTGAGCGCGTTATGATGCGCCAGCAGGCGATCGAGCTGCGGGCCGAGCGCATCGAGGTGGGCGAGATCGCATACCCGGATCGCCCGGCGGCCCGCCTTGTCTTCGTACGCGGGACCGATGCCGCGCCGGGTCGTTCCGATCTTGCCGGCACCGCTGGCGTCCTCGCGCAGGCCATCAAGTTCGCCGTGTAGCGGAAGAATGAGCGGGCAAAGGTCCGAGATCTCGAGGTTCTTCGGTGTGACTTCAACGCCCTGGCCGCGCAGTCGTGCGATTTCCTCGGCGAGCGCCCACGGATCGAGCACGACGCCGTTGCCAATGATCGACATCGCGCCGCGCACGATGCCGCTGGGGAGCAGACTGAGCTTGTATATCTGCTCGCCGACGACCAGCGTGTGCCCTGCATTGTGGCCGCCCTGGAAGCGCACGACGACGTCGGCGCGGCCCGCAAGCCAATCGACGATCTTGCCCTTGCCCTCATCGCCCCATTGGGCGCCGATCACGGTGACGTTGGAAATGGTGCCGCTCCTTCGGTCGCGCTCGGGTGCGCGGTTCTGCCTTCGCCGATAACGCCGGTTTCGAACAAGCCCAAGCGCATACGTCTGAATAAGTTTTACATAATCACCATTATCGGTGTAAGACCAGCTTGGCGGGGCACGGCAGGCAGCGTAACGGCTTGGCCGTGAACGATCCCACCGCCCCCCTGCTGCGTCTGGCGGCGATGATGGAGCGCCTGCGCGATCCCGTCAGCGGCTGCGAGTGGGATCGCCTGCAGAACTTCGCAACGATC
>JBBQJX010000288.1:0-3257 GCA_038326295.1 Sphingomonadales bacterium | reverse complement strand
ACCGTGGACCTGCACATCCGTCTGGCGATGGACGGCACCGTCGCCGGGCCCATCGAAATCCGCGCGCAATCGGGCGGCGCCAACCCGGCCGTCGCGCGCGCCTTCGCCGAATCCGCCAAGCGCGCCGTCAGCCGCTGCGCTCCCCTCAAGCTCCCGCCCGAGTTATACCTCCAGTGGCGCGATCTCGATCCGCTGCACTTCGATCCCAAGGACGTGAAATGATCCGCTCCCTCCTCCTCGCGCTCCTGATCGCCACGCCCGCAGCCGCGCAGTTACGCGTCGATATCACCCAGGGCGTCAGCCAGCCCATGCCCGTCGCGGTGCCCGGCTTCGCCACGCCCTCACCCGCGCCCACCGCAGCGGGCAACACCGCCGCGCTCGGCGCGCAGGTGGCAGGCGTGATCGCGAATGATCTCAAGTCCAGCGGCCTCTTCCGCCCCGTCGGCCCGACCGACCCCGTTGGCTTCCCGCAGACCACCAACCCCGCATACGACACCTGGCGACAGGCCTCCGCGCAGGCGCTCGTCACCGGCGCCGTCGAGGCGAACCCCGATGGCACGATCACGGTGGCCTGCTATCTTTACGATCCCTTCGCGCAGTCCCAGCTCGCGTCCGAAGGCTTTCGCGTCTCGCCCCCCGCCTGGCGCCGCGCCGCGCACAAATGTGCGGACAAGGCCTACACGCGGCTGACGGGCGAGAGCGGCTATTTCGACAGCCAGATCGTCTACATCTCGGAGGCCGGTCCCAAGACGCGCCGCATCAAGCGCCTCGCGATCATGGATCAGGATGGCGCCAACCACCGCTTCCTCACCAATGGCCAGAACCTCGTCCTGACCCCGCGCTTCTCCCCCAACCAGTCGCGCCTCGCGTACATGTCGTTCGCGAACAACCGCCCCTCGCTGTGGTTCTACGACGCGACCACCGGCCGCCACCAGATCGCGGGCACCTTCCAGGGCACCTCGCTCAGCCCACGCTTCTCGCCGGACGGCCGCTTCCTGCTGATGAGCCTCATCAAGTCCGGCAACGCCAACATCTACCGCATGGATGTCGCGAGCAAATCTCTCGATCGGCTGACCGACGGCCCTTCGATCGATACCTCGCCATCCTACTCGCCGGACGGGAGCAAGATCGTCTTCGAGAGCGATCGCGGCGGCACGCAGCAGCTTTACATCTTGAACGCCGACGGCAGCGGCGCGCGCCGCCTTTCGTTCGGCCAAGGCCGCTATGCCACCCCCGCCTGGTCGCCACGCGGCGATCTGATCGCCTTCACGCGCATCGGCGGCGGCAAGCTGCGCGTCGGCGTGATGCGCCCCGATGGTGGCGGCGAGCGGTTGCTGACCGACAGCTTCGCGGACGAGCAACCCAGCTGGTCCCCCAACGGCCGCGTGCTCACCTTCTTCCGCACCCCGTCGGGCGGCAGCCCGCCCAAGCTGATGAGCGCGGACCTGACCGGGCTCAACCTGCGCACGATTCCCACGCCGCTCGGCGCATCCGATCCCAGCTGGGGGCCGTTACGCCCTTGAACCTAACGCAACCGTAACCCATTCTGGCCGTTATCGACCCGAGCCTTTCAGGAGTGTTCCCATGCGCGCCACCAAGTTCGCCCTGATCGCCGGAGTGGCGCTCGCCGCCGCCTGCGCCAAGAAGCCCAAGCCCGCCGATCTTCCGCCGCCACCGCCACAGCCCGCGCAGGCCGCGCCTGCAGAGCCCGCCACGCCGCCGCCCGCCGACGCCACAGTCACCTCCACCAACGTCCCCGGCAGCGCCGAGGACTTCAAGGCCAACACGCGCGGTACGATGGTCTTTTTCGCCTACGACAGTTACGACCTCGACGGCGAAGCCCGCAGCATCCTCGATTCGCAGTCCACCTGGCTCGCCAAATACCCCGGCACGCGCATCACGGTCTCGGGTCACGCCGACGAACGCGGCACGCGCGAATATAATATCGCGCTCGGCGAGCGCCGCGCCGATGCGGTCAAAACCTACCTCGCGGGCAAGGGCGTCGCCGGGTCCAGCATCGCCACCATCAGCTACGGCAAGGAACGCCCGCTGGTCGAAGGCAGCGACGAAGCCGCCTGGGCCAAAAACCGCCGCGCCGCCACCGACATCGGCGGCCCGACGGGCTGAACCTCCTCTCCCGCAAAGCGGGGGAGGTGCCCGAAGGGCGGAGGGGGCAGCGCCGACTGGAACCCCTCCGCCCCCAAGGCTCACACCGTCAGAGACGGGCCGGTATGCTCCATCCCGAACGCGCGCATCAGCGCGTCGCCGTCGGCCGTTCCCGCTACATATTTGCCCGGCCCCCGCATCTTCTCGCTCGCCGCAAAGAACGCCTCCATCTTGCCCGCCGGCGCGAACGAGATCAGCAGCCGCCCCACCGTATCGCCCACATGCGCCCAGCCATGCGGGACGCCGCGCGGCCCAAGGATGCAATCGCCCGCATGCAGCGACACGCGGTTGCCGCCCACTTCCACATCATAGTCGCCCTCGAGCACGAAGAAGAGCTCGTCCTCATTGTGATGCAGATGGCGCGGCGGACCGCCCTTGATGTGATTGGTCTGCTCCATCACGAACATCGCGCCGCCGGTATCGCGCGTGAGCACCTTGTACGCGGTCGAACTAAGCCCGATCGACCGCGCCGCCCGCCCCTCCCGATCCGCCGCAGCAGGCACCAGCCCCGGCGAGGGCAGCGGGGGAGGAGTTGGTGTCTGCGCGAGCGCCCCTGCGGGGATCGCGGCAAGCGCAAGCGAAAGCATGTGACGGCGCTCGATGGGCAACATGGCAGGTCTCCCTAAGGGAATAATACGCCAACCCGCGAGACCCGCCTACCCCCCTCTCCCGCAAAACGGGGGAGGTGTCCGCACGACTTCTACCCTGCCACTCAGGCCCTTAATGCGATGGCAGGTGCGCAAGGACCGTCATCGGGAGGACATGGCGCCAAGGCATAATGGCTGAACTGCATCGTATATTGCGCGCGCCCCTGCGTCATCGAACGCAGCTGGTTCACATAGCCGAACATATTCGCCAGCGGTACGATCGCCTCGATCACCTGCGCGTTGCCGCAGCTGTCGGTGCCCTGGATCTGGCCGCGCCGCGAGTTGATGTCGCCGATGCAGTCGCCGAGGAAGTTCTCGGGCGTCACCACTTCCACCTTCATCACCGGCTCGAGCAGCTTGATGCCCGATTTGGTCGCCGCCTCGCGCATCGCGCCACGCCCGGTGATCTCGAACGCCAGCGCGCTCGAATCGACGTCGTGATAC
>JBBQJX010000287.1:0-3264 GCA_038326295.1 Sphingomonadales bacterium | reverse complement strand
TTCACCGGCGTGTCGGGTTACGTGATCAACGCCGACGCGCGCACCTATGGAGGGGAGGCGACGCTCTCCACCTCACCGCTGCGGGGACTCGATTTCTCGGCCTCGATTTCGTCGTTCGACGCCAAGGTGAAAAATGTACCGCTGCGGATCGGCGGGCCGATCATACGCGACGTGAAGCCCACCTACGCGCCCGAATTCCAGACGAACTTCATCGCGCGCTACCAGTTCGCCGCACTGGGCGGCAAACTCGCGGTCTCGGGGGACGTTCAGACGTCGAGCAGTTTCTACTATAATCTGCGCAACTTCAGCGCGGACCGGTACGATGCCTATGTCACCGCCAATCTGGGCATCGCGTGGACCGATCGCCACGACCATTACCGGCTGGGCTTCGACGTGCGGAACCTGACCGACGAGCGCGTGGGCATCCAGGGGTTCGATCTGGCGGGCCTGTGCGGCTGCAACGAGGTCAGCTACAAGCCGCCGCGCGCCTTCGTGATCAGCGGCCGGTACAGCTTCTAGCCGCGCGCGCATGTTGTCTGTAGGCAACGCGAATGGACCCAGACGTGCGATGGCAGCGCGCCAACCCTGCCACGCCGGGTTTCCGGCTGGAGGATTCGCCTTTTTACTGGCTGACCCGTGTTTCGGGCCGCTATCTGCTGCAGATGGAGCGGCATCTGAAGGCGATCGGCATGGATGTGCCGCGATGGCGGGTGCTGATGATCCTTGCCGAGGACGAGCCCGCGACGATCACCACGCTGTCCGAGCGCAGCGTGGTCAAGCTCGCCACGATGACGCGCATCGTGCAGCGCATGGGCGCGGACGGGCTGGTAATGACCGAAGGCAGCCAGACCGACGGCCGGGTGACGCAGGTGCGGATGACGGCGCGCGGTCGCGCGGCGCTGGCGGCGGTACGGGCCGAGGGTAGCGCGGTGTTCACGCAGACCTTCGGCGGCACGGGCGCACCCGAGGTGGAGGCCCTGGTGACGCGACTGCGCCTGCTGTTCGACAGGCTCGACGGACTGCCGCTGCCCGCCGCAAAGCGCCGCGCGGAACGCGCCCGGTGAGCCGCCGCCAATCGTCCATCTCCAACGCCAACCGGCTCAAGCTCGGCCTGTTCTCGCCCAACTGCTCGAGCGGCATGGCGGTGACCAAGGTGGCCGAGCGCTGGGACAATAGCTGGGACAATAATATCGCGCTGGCCCAGATGGCGGACGCGGCGGGGATCGAGTTCCTGCTGCCGATCGCACGCTGGATAGGCTATGGCGGCGAGACCGATTTTCACGGCAGCGTGCTGGAAACGATCACTTGGGCGACCGGGCTGCTCGCGCTCACGCAGCGGATCACGGTGTTCGCTACCGTGCACACCGCCTTCCTGCATCCCTTCGTCGCCGCCAAGCAGCTGGCGACTGCCGATCAACTCGGGCGCGGGCGCCTGGGTCTGAACGTGGTGGCGGGTTGGAACAAGCCCGAATATGATGCCTTTGGCGCGCATCTGCCCGCTTCCCACGCGGACCGCTATGCGCTGGCGCAGGAGTGGTTCGATTATGTGCGCGCGGTGTGGAACCACGCAGGCGCGTTCGATTGGGACGGCAAGTTCTTCCAGGGCAAGGGCATCTACGCGTTTCCCCGCCCGTTCGACGGCGACCCGCCGATCATGAACGCAGCGGGATCGGGTGAGGGCAGGGCGTTTGCGGTGAGGAATGCGGACTTCCTGTTCTGCATCGCGATCGATCTGGAGCAATCGAGGGCGGAAGTCGCCGCGATCCACGATCAGGCGCGTGCGGCGGGGCGCGATACTGGCGCGTTCACGCTCAGCCATGTCGTCTGCCGTCCGACGGTACGCGAGGCGGAGGAATATTATCGCTGGTATTCCGACGAAAATGCCGACTGGGTGGCGGTCGATAATCTGATGGCGCTGCAAGGGCTGCACGCGCAGTCTTTCCCGCCCGAAGCACTGCGTACGATGCGCGGGCGCTTCGCGGCGGGGCATGGGACGTATCCGCTGGTGGGCGATCCGGACGGCATCGCGGCCGAACTCGCGCGCATCGCGGACGTGGGGTTCGCGGGGACAACGCTTAGCTTCGTCGATTACGTGCGTGAGCTGCCGTTCTTCCTCGAAGAAGTCGTGCCCCGGCTGGAGCGCATGGGGTTGAGGTTGCCCGCAGGCGTCTAGCGATCCTCGGGCGCGAGCGGGGCCTTGGCGGCTTCGGCCGAGATGGGGGTGAACTCGCCCAGACCGCAGCTCGCGCCGCGCGACGGGCCGCCTCCCTGGATGAGGACGGTAATGATATCGACCGAGCAGAGCTGGTTGAGCGAGGTGGCGTAGGTGAAGGATCGCTCGAATCCGAGCTGCGGGCAGGCGTAGGAAAGGCGGTTGCGCAGCACCTTGCCGTCGATGAGCACGAAATCGATCAGCTTGTCCGAGCGGACGAGCGATTCGCGGATCTGGCGCAGGTTGACGCAGCTTTGCGCGGCGGCGGCCTTGACGGGCGATGCAGGCGGCGGCGGGGCGGCGGCGGTGGTCGTGCGGCGCTCGGCACACGAAGCAAGGGCGAGCGCGATCAGCGCGAGCAGGGGGAGAGCGGGGTGGCGCATTGGACGTCTCCGGAGCGTGGTCGAAAGTTTCGGCCGTGCGGATTGAACCCGCTATGAACCCGCCGGTTCGGGCGTTTTGGGAGCGAATGCGCACAGGTCCGCAAGCGGGCAGCGCCAGCATTGCGGCTTGCGCGCGAGGCAGATGTAGCGGCCATGCAGGATGAGCCAGTGGTGCGCGTGGCGGCGGTAGGGCCTGGGGACGACCTGTTCGAGTACGCTCTCCACCGCGTCGGGCGTTTTGCCCGGCGCGAGGCCGGTGCGGTTGGAGACGCGGAACACGTGGGTATCGACCGCGATGGTTTCCGCACCGAACGCCATCTGCATGACCACGGCGGCGGTCTTGCGGCCGACGCCGGGGAGTGCCTGCAAGGCTTCGCGGTCAGGGGGGACCTGGCCGCCGTGGTGATCGATCAGCGCGCGGGAGAGCGCAATCAGGTTGCGCGCCTTGGTGTTGTAGAGGCCGATGCTGCGGATCAGGTGGCGGACATCGTCTTCGCCCAGATCGATCATCGCGGCGGGCGTGGAGGCGGCGGCGAAGAGCGCGGGGGTGGCGCGGTTGACGCCGGCATCGGTCGCCTGCGCGCTCAGCACGACCGCGACCAGCAGCGTGAAGGGATCGGTGTGCGCGAGTTCGCCCTTGGGTTCGGGATCGATCGCGGCGAGGCGGCG
>JBBQJX010000286.1:0-3270 GCA_038326295.1 Sphingomonadales bacterium | reverse complement strand
TCGACCATCTCGCCAACCGGCGCTTTGTCTCCGGCACTTTCATCCGCCGGCGCGACCAGCTCGATTATCTGGAGGAGCCGGATATCTTCCATGATGTGTTCGGCCACGTGCCGCTGCTGTCCGATCCGGTGTTCGCCGCCTTCCTGCAGGCCTATGGCGCACGCGCGTCCGCCGAGCCCGCGCTCGTCGGTCGCATGGCGCGGCTCTACTGGCACACGATCGAATTCGGGCTTGTGCGCGAGGACGGCGACATCAAACTCTACGGTGCGGGCATCGTTTCGAGCCACGGCGAGAGCAATTATGCGCTCAACTCGCCCAAACCGCCGCGCATCGCGTTCGATCTGCCGCGCGTGCTGCGCACCGATTACATCACCAACGATTTGCAACCCGCCTATGTGGTGCTCGACAGTTTCGCCGAACTGCTCGCGCGCACGCTGGACACCGATTTTGTGGCGCTCTCGGCCGAACTGGACGCGCTGCCCGATATCGCGCCGGGAGCAATCGTGGCGGAGGACCGGCTCATTGACACCATCCACCCGCAAGCGCAGGCAGCCTGAAGCGGGGAGGTTGCAACCCCCCTGCGGCCATCCTATACGCCCCGCTCCCGTGCAAGATGGGGCCGTAGCTCAGCTGGGAGAGCGCTGCAATCGCACTGCAGAGGTCAGGGGTTCGATCCCCCTCGGCTCCACCCCCTTCAGTTTTTAGCTGGACGGTTTTCGGACTTCAGTCGGCCAGAATACCGTTGTTGTCGCAGCAATTCTGCCCGCATGTCCGTTGCGCTCGAACCGCTCGACGATCGCTGCTGCCAGGATGTTTGCTATCGCAGCGATCCTCGGACGATCGCCAGAGGGCGGCTTTCGGGTGCGCATTATCGGCCCACGCGATCGGCGACGCGATCGCATTGTAACGAGACGCCGACGGCAAACGAACACCGGCAGGTGACGCAAAAAGACGCCCCGTCGATACATGCCGGACCGTCGGACGCTGCGGTTCCAGCGCATCGCTGCTTCCGGCCGGGCCGATCGCGGGCGGCGATTGCGGTCGCGGCACGAGTGCGCCTCGCCGATGGCCACGCGCAGGCGTTGGCCGAGCTGATCGTGCTGCTCGGCTGCGGCGAGGAAGCTGCGGCAATCGCGTTCGCAGGGCTCGCCGCGCGCGATGCCGATCCGGTCGCGGCACGCGCGCTCCGGCGGGTCGCGGACGAGGAGGAGACGCACGACGCGCTGCTCGTCGGTCTGGCGCGCGCGCTTCCACCGCCGATCGATGCGCCGCAATGGCTGCGTGCGACGCGACGCTTCCACGCACGGATGGCGCGGGGCAGCGTGGCCGAGCATCTGGCGCGCGTGGCGGCGATCGACGCGGCGGTCTGCACCGTGCTCGCGCGGCTGACCGCGCGGCACCGGCCCGTCGGTGCCGATCCGGGCGCGTGCGCGGTGCTCGGCCGCATCCACCGCGACGAAGGGCGCCATGTGCGCCTATCGCGCCGCCTCGCGATCGAACGCGCCGATGGCCGCGCACTCTGCGATGTCGCCATGGCGGCGCGCGGTGCGCTCGCGGACGTACTGGCGCTGGGCGGCGCGGGGTTCGAGGTGCTCGGCGTCGATCCCGACATGCTGCTGCGCGACGTGCGCGTGCTCCCGCGGCGCCTGCTCCGCGCATGATCGCCGCCGAGGGCGCGCCGTGGTTGTCCCAAGGGTCGGTCGCGGTGCTCGGCACCGGATCGGCGCTGCCGGGGCCACCGATCGCCTCGGCGGCGCTCATCGCCCGCATCGAAACCGCGTTCGGCCCGATGCCGCGCCGCGCGGCGTTCGCGGTCGCGCGACGGCTCGGCATCGAGACACGCCATCACGCGCGCGCATGGGCGAAGCGCGGTGAGGGGCCCGTGGCCGGACAGGGCAATCCCGATCTTGCCGCCGCCGCCGTCCGCGCCGCACTCGCGCAGGCGGGGGTGGGCGTGGGCGATCTCGGTTTCCTCATCGGCCACACCGCGACGCCCGCGCAGCCGCTGCCGTCGAACATCGCGCATGTCGCCGACCGGCTCGGCTATAGTGGCCCGCATTTGGAGCTTCGCCAGGCGTGCACGGGGTTCGCAAGCGCGCTGACGATCGCATTCGGGCTGCTCGCGCGTGCGGACGCGCGGCCGGTGGCGATCGTCGGCTCGGAACTGGGGTCGGTGTTCCTCGATCCCGTGCGCGTCGCGGGCGATTCGGGGCAGCTCGTCAACCTGATGATGATGGGAGACGGCGCGGGCGCGATCGTGCTCGGTCCGGCGCGGACGACGGGGGGTTGCATCACGGCGGCGTGGACGGGGGCGATCGGACTTGGCCGCGCGCCGGGGTTGCAGATGCGGTGCGGCGGATCGGACCGGCCCGCGCCGGGCGATGGCGTGCTCGACGTCCATCATGATTTCACCGCGATCCGCGCGACCGGTGCCAGGCTGTTCGATGCCGGGCTCGCGGCGGCGGCGCTGCACGGGGTCGATCCCGCGACGATCGATACGATCGTGCCGCATCAGGTCAGCGGACGCATCGGCGCGCAGCTCGCGGCGCATACAGGGCTGCCCGCGAGCCGGTTTTTCGTGCAGGCGGACCGGGTGGGCAACACCGGATCGGCGGCGATCTGGATGGCGCTCGATGCGCTGCGCGGCGGTGCCATGGCGGCGGGAACGCGTGCGTTGATCCTAGGGGCGGAGGCGACCAAGCAGATGCATGGCGGGTTCGTGTATGTTTCCTGAGGGCACGCCGCTGATCGACGTCCAGGGCCTGGGCAAATCCTATGGCGACCGCACGGTTGTTACGGGTGTGACGCTGCGACTGGTGGCGGGCGAGATTGTGGGGCTGGTGGGCGCGAACGGCGGCGGCAAGACGACGACGCTGCGGATGCTCGCGGGGCTAACGCGGCCAGGCGCCGGCGCGGGCCAGGTGCTGGGTCGCGCGATCGGCCGGGCGGGCGCGGCCTCGTCGGCGATCGGCTATATGGCGCAGTCGCTCGGCCTGTATCCCGACCTCAGCGCGCGCGAAAATCCGCGCTTCCGCGCCGACGCGCATGGGCTGGGCGATCCACGCGCGCGCGTCGACGAAGCGGCCGCGCGCTTCGGCATCGGGCCGGTGATCGACAAGCGCTTCGAGACGCTCTCGGGCGGGTGGGCGCGGCGCGTGCAGTTCGCCGCCGCGACGATCCACGGGCCCCGCCTGCTGCTGCTCGACGAGCCGACGGCGGGGCTCGACGTCGCGACGCGCCAAAGCCTGTGGGCGTGGTTGAGCCGCTTTG
>JBBQJX010000285.1:0-3288 GCA_038326295.1 Sphingomonadales bacterium | reverse complement strand
CCCTACGCCTTCCCGATCGCGACGTACAGTACGGGGCCGTAGGCGAGTGGGGTCAACGACGCGCGCGCGCCGGCGCTGCACGAACTCGAGCGGCAGGTTTCGCTGAACGAGGATGTGATCCGGTTTCTGACACTGAAGGTGGACGCGATCGATACCGAGCCATCGGCGATGATGCGCCGCGACCGCGACCGCGAAGCCGGCCGCGATGGACGCGGTGAGGGCCGGGGCGACCGCGATGGGCGCGACCGGGATCGTGGTGCCGACCGGGGCGGCGACCGCGACCGTGGGGCCCCGCGCCCCGATCGCGCTCCTCAGATGATGGAGGCCTAGGCTATGGCGCGAGCATTTTTCCGTCGCCGCAAATCCTGCCCGTTTTCGGGGAAGGATGCGCCGATCATCGATTACAAGGACGTGCGCCTGCTGCAGGGCTTCGTTTCGGAGCGTGGCAAGATCGTGCCCAGCCGCATCACCGCCGTTTCCGGCAAAAAGCAGCGCGAGCTTTCGACCGCGATCAAGCGCGCGCGCCATCTGGGCCTGCTGCCCTATCTGGTGAAATAGCCATGGACGTCATTCTGTTGGAGCGGGTCGAGAAGCTCGGCCGCATCGGCGAGATC
The DNA here is from genome assembly GCA_038326295.1 of Sphingomonadales bacterium. Taxonomy (GTDB): domain Bacteria; phylum Pseudomonadota; class Alphaproteobacteria; order Sphingomonadales; family Sphingomonadaceae; genus JAVVHE01. The sequence goes on along the minus strand of JBBQJX010000285.1, from coordinate 2,674 downwards.
GTCAACGTGAAGCCCGGCTTCGCGCGCAACTTCCTGTTGCCGCGCGGCAAGGCGCTGCGCGCGACCGAGGCGAACAAGAAGCGCTTCGAGGGCGACCGGGCGCGGATCGAATCGGACAACGCCACCCGGCGCGGTCATGCCGAGGAGGAGAGCAAGGCGCTCGACGGGCGCAAGCTGGTGATGATCCGGCAGGCGTCTTCGGTAGGGCAGCTCTACGGGTCGGTCAGTGCGCGCGATCTGGCCGAGGCGCTTGAAGCCGATGGCGCCAAGGTGCCGCGCGCGGCCATCGTGCTCGACAAGCCGATCAAGGCGCTGGGGCTGCACGATGTGCGCGTCTCGCTGCATCCCGAAGTGTCCGTCATCGTCAAGCTCAACATCGCGCGCTCCCCCGAAGAGGCCGAGCTGCAGGCGGCGGGCGTCGATATCGCCGCCGCTGGCTTCGAGCGCGACGAGGCGGGGTTCACCGAGGACTACGATCCCAATGCCGAGCCGGGCGCGTCCGCCGAGGTTGCGGCGCAGGGCTGACGATCGGTCGGGACGAACGGCTCGAGCGACAGCAACGCCGATCAGCGCCGCAATGCGCTGGCCGGCGTTCATGTTTGCGCCTGCGACAAGTTGAAACAGTTGGCATCGGAACGGCGTAGCGGTGAACCGTTCTGTTTATTCGGTAAAGCCCGGTTGGCTTTAAATGCACGGGAGGCTAGGTAGTTCCGCGTCGGGGACGGCTTTTTTGTCCCCCAGCGGGGGTATTATCATGCGCTCTATCTTGATGTCGGCCGTGTTCATTGTGGCTGCACTGCCTGCGGCTGCGAACCCTACGTTTGTGCTGTACGATAGCGGCGGCGTGGGCGTGGGGACCGACGCGCGCGCGGGGTTCGAGGAAGCCGCAGCGCTCTGGTCGTCGGTGTTCACCGATAATGTAACGATCCGTTTGAACGTTGGCTTCAAGCAGCTCGCCTCGGGCGTTCTGGGTCAGACGGGTTCGACGAGCTCGGACGTGAACTACGCCGATGTGCGAAATGCGCTCGGCAACGACCGGACGTCCGCGATCGACGCGAGCGCTTACGCGTCGCTGGATCCGAGGCTCGAATTCTACAGCAATATCTCGTCCAACGGGACGGTCTCGGCGGCCACGAGCCTGCTCAATGCGGGCAGTTCGCGCGACAATCTTGCGCTCTCGGTCACCACCTCCAATCAGAAGGCGCTCGGTCTCAGGGCGGACAATGACACCGCGATCGATGGATCGATCACCTTCAGCAGTTCTTTCAAATGGTCGTTCGATGTCACGGCTCCATGGGTCAGCGGCTCATATGATTTCGTTGGCATCGCGGCGCACGAGATCGGTCATGCGCTGGGCTTTGTTTCGGGTGTGGATATCGAAGACTATTACGCCTACCATGGCTTTAGCTGGCTCGACACGCGCGCCTGGACGACACCGCTGGACCTTTTCCGCTACAAGAACGGCGCGCGCGATCTTACCGTCGCCGGGACGCCGTGTTTCTCGATCGACGGCGGCGCGACGTGCGGCGCGCGCTTCGCCACGGGCTACTATAAGGGCGATCATCGGCAGGCGAGCCACTGGAAGGACGGTCTGCACCTCGGCATTCTGGACCCGACGGCGGCAGCGAAGGAGACGCTGCGGATCGGCGCAAACGACCTCGCTGCGTTCGACGCGATCGGGTGGGACATCGCGCTGTCAAACCCGCTCAACCCGCGCGTACTCTGGTCGGATTCGCCGACTGCGGGCACCTCCGACAGCTGGACAGTCGACCTCGATCCGTCGGTGGTGGTGCCCGAGCCGGGATCGCTGACGATGGCCGTGCTGGGCCTCGCGGCGTTGGGTCTGGTCCGGCGCAGGCAGGCGCAGCCGCGGTCGGTTTAAAAAGGATCGTCGCAGGGTCGCGTCCGAAGAGTCTCCGCTGTCGCGCCACCCTCGGCCGCAGGTGCGATCGGCGCACCTGCGGACCGTTGATCGGAGGCCGCGCCCCGCTCGCCTGAAAGCGCCCTGCTAACCGAACCAGCGCCGGGACAGCGAGGTTCAGCGGATACGTACCGGGGGCAGCGGGCGGTTGGGTCGGTCGCGGCGCGGCATCTGTGCCTGATAGGCGACCGCGCAATGCTCCGCGCAATAGGGAAAGCCCGCGTTGCTGGGCTGGCCGCAGAAGTGGAAATCCGCATCGCCCGGATGGCCGATCGGCCATTTGCAGATTTTGTCCGAGAGATCGAGCAGCGTGGTGCGGACGGGCTTGGGCGGCTTGGCGCGGCTGCGCACGCGCTTGGGTACGGCGGGCGCGGCCTCGCCATCGGCGCGGGCGACGACCGGCACGGGCGTTGCGTCCTCCGCACCCTTCACCGGCGACGGCCTCGCATCGAGCTCGAGACGGTGCGCCTTGCCGATCACCGCGTTGCGGCTGCACCCGTCGCCCAGCCGCTCGGCGATCGCGCTCGCGGACAATCCTTCGTTCCAAAGCATACGCAACAACTCCATTTTTTCCGCCGACCAGGTCATCCGTTTCGCGCTCCCCGCTGTTCAGGCCGAACAACAGGGTCTAGACGCTCGGCCCCATGGCCACAACACGCGCGCTCGCGGCGGGCCGCGCCGAACCCGGCGTGCCCGTCATCCCCGCCATCAACTGGCTCGGGCTTAGAACCCTCTATTTCAAAGAGGTGCGCC
>JBBQJX010000284.1:0-3302 GCA_038326295.1 Sphingomonadales bacterium | reverse complement strand
TTCTGGCTCGTCTATTTCCTCGTCAACACGCTGCGCATGGCGCTGTCGATGCACGAGGCCGAGCAGCTGGAAATGCTGCCGCGGCGCGCACTCGTCTGCGTTGTTGGCATCGCGCTCAACATCGTGTTCCACCGTCTGCTGCGCCGCATGGACGATAGCCCGCTGTGGCTGCGCGTCCAGGCGGTGGCGATTGGCGCGGCGGTGTTCGCGGCGCTCTACGCCAACGTCAATCACTTCGTCTTCTACAAACTCTATCCCTCGCCATCGATGGTGGCCGATCTGATCCAGGATTCGCACGGGATGGCCATCTGGAAGATCATCGCCGATACGGCCGTCAGCTGGTATTTCTTCTTCGCGGCCTGGGGAGCGCTCTACCTTGCGCTCGGCTATGCGCAGCGCGCCAACGCAGCCGAGCGCGCGGCGCTTGAGGCGATCGCGCAGGCACGCGATGCGCAGTTGCGCGCGCTCCGATACCAGATCAACCCGCATTTCCTGTTCAATGCGCTCAACTCCCTGTCCGCGCTCGTGCTGCGCGCCCGGCCAGCCGAAGCCGAGCGCATGATCCTCAACCTCTCCACCTTCTTCCGCACCAGCCTCGCCACCGATCCGGTCGAGGACGTGCCGCTTTCCGAAGAGATCCGCCTTCAACGGCTGTATCTGGACATCGAGGCGGTGCGCTTTCCCGAGCGGTTACGCGTCGAGGTGGATGTGCCCGCCGATCTGGAGAGCGTCTGGGTGCCGACACTGATCCTGCAGCCACTGGTGGAAAATGCGATCAAGCATGGGGTCGCCAACAGCACCGCGCCGGTCACGCTGACCATCCGCGCGCGGCCGAGCGGGGACGGGGTGCTGCTGCTGGTGGAGAATGACGGCCCGACGGTCGCGCCGGGAACGCCCCGCAACGGCTCGGTTGGCCTCGCCAATGTCCGCGCGCGGCTGCTGGCGCGCTTTGGCGCTGCCGCCGACTGCAATTTCGGCCCGCGCGGCTCGGGCGGCTGGCGCTCGGCGATCCGGCTGCCGATCGAGCGGTATGACTGCTGAAGCCGCGTCGCGGCCGGCGACAAATGAATCGCGGCTGCGCACGCTGATCGCCGATGACGAGCCGCTCGCCGTCGAGCGGTTGCAGCTGCTGTGCGCCGATCTGCCGGGGATCGAACTGGTCGGCACCGCCGCCGACGGACACGCTGCGCTCCGGCTGGCGCATGCGCTGCGGCCCGATCTCATTTTGTGCGATATCGCCATGCCGGGGCTGGACGGAATCGGCGTCGCCCGCGCGCTCGCCGGGGCTGACCATGCGCCTGCGGTCGTGTTCGTCACCGCGTTCGATGCATTCGCGGTCAGCGCGTTCGACGTGGCGGCGGTCGATTACCTGCTCAAGCCAATCGCGCTCGAGCGCCTGGCGCAGGCGATCGAGCGTGTGCAAACACGCCTCACCTCGCCGCTTCACGGGTCAAGTGGTGGGTCGAGCGAAACGGAAGGCGCTTCGGCCAATGCCTATCTCAGCGAAATCTGGGTGCCCTATCGGGCGGAGATCATCCGGCTGGATGTCCGCGATATCGAGCGCATCGAGGCCGAGCGCGATTACATGCGGCTGCATCTGGGCCAGCGCAGTTATCTCGTCCACCAGACGCTGACCGAACTCGAACGTCGGCTGGATCCGGGGCACTTCATGCGCCTGCACCGCTCGGTCATCGTGCGGCGGGACCGTGTCGCGCGCCTCGCGCACGATGGCGAGGGGAACTGGTCCGCCGAACTCGCCTGCGGCACGCGGGTGCGCATCGGGCGCTCGCATCTGGCAGCCGCCAAGGCCATGGTGGGGCGGTAGGCACCGCCCCACCCGGCCACCGCCGCCATCAGCGCGAGGCGACCATCACGGTCGTCTGCGCGCGCGACACTGCGAGCTGCGCCTGCGCGCGCGCGTCGATCATGGCGAGCTTGCGGCAGTGCGCGGCTTCCATCGCCTCGCTCAGGTTGCGCCCGTCGCTTGCGGGGCAGACCGCTGCGGTTGCGGCGGCGATACGCGTGTTCAGCGTGCGAACGCCTTCGGGGTGGGCGAGATCGAGATCGGCGTAGCGCACCTGCACCGTGCGCACCTCGTCCGCATGCGCGGGGATCGTCGCCACGCCCGCGAGCGCGAGGCCGGCCATCAGAACGGTTTTGAGCATGATCGTCTCCTGGGTTCGGGGTTCCTGCGGACCGGCACCAGCGCCGCCGCCCCTCCCGCTAGGCGCACCGCCCGGACCATGCAGCCGCGCTTCGACTCCCGGACCGCTGCACTCGACCAACCTCGTTTAGCACCGACCAACCGCCGACGCGGATCGACCAGCCGCGCGGCTTGACCCGCGTCCCCGCGTACCGCACCTCCCCAAAATGCGTATTCTTCTCCTTCTGCTCGGCATCGGGGCCTGCGCCCCCGCCGCCATCGCTCCGCCTGCGGTCATCCCCGCGCCGGTCCCTGCCCCGCCCGCGTCCGCCGGCCTTACGCACGTGCTTGGAAAGAGCGCGGCGCAGGTGCTCGCAGTGATCGGGGTGCCCACGCTCGACCGCGTGGAAGGCAAGGGCCGCCAGCTCCAGTTCGCGCGTGGGCCGTGCGTGCTCGATCTGTTTCTCTATCCACAGGCACCGAGCACCGAACCGCGCGTCAAATATGCCTATGCGCGGCGCAAGGATGGTGCACCGCTCGACGCCGCGTCGTGCCTGCAGAGCCAGATCATCGCGGCGCGCTAAGCGCCGAGCCGCCCCAGCGCCCAGCTAGCCGCCTCCGCCACCACTGCATCCGCATCCCCCGTGAGTGGCCGCAACTGCGCCTCCAGCGCGCGCACCCCGCTATTGCCCGCCGCGATCGCCGCGTTGCGGACCATGCGCGCGCGCCCGATGCGCTTGACGGGCGAGCCTGCGAAGACCTGGCGAAACCCCGCATCGTCCAGGGCCAGCAGATCGCCGAGCGCGGGCGCGGCAAGTTCGGCGCGCGGCGCGAACGCCATTTCGCGCGCGGCGACGGCGAATTTGTTCCACGGGCAGACCGCAAGGCAATCGTCGCAGCCGTAGACGCGGTTGCCGATGCCCACGCGCAGATCGAGCGGGATCGGGCCCTTATGCTCGATCGTCAGGTAGGAGATGCAGCGCCGCGCATCGAGGCGGTAGGGTGCGATGAACGCATCGGTTGGGCACGCCGCCATGCACGCAACACACGTCCCGCAGGCACCAGCGCCAGGCGCGGTGGGTTCGAGATCGAGCGTCGTCATGATCGCGCCGAGGAAGAGCCAGCTGCCATGATCGCGGCTGACGAGATTGCTGTGCTT
>JBBQJX010000283.1:0-3308 GCA_038326295.1 Sphingomonadales bacterium | reverse complement strand
GAAGCGCGTCCCCACGCAAGCCCGCGCGCGCGCCACGATCGCGTCGGCGCTCATGCCGACCCCGCGCGCAGCATGGCATCGTTGCCCGGCACGTGCGGCTCGCCCCGGAAATTGGCGATATTGCCGAACCGATCGCGGCAGGTCGCAAACCGCTTGTCGCATCCTTCGCGCAGTTCGATCTGCGCGCCCACCGACAGCCCTGGCACGGACGCCCGCAGCGTGATCGCGTTGCCCGACGACCCATCGATCGCGCGCTCCAGCCCCGCCGCCGGGCCGCAGATCACGCGCATACGCCCATAGCGATAAGCTTCCGGTGCCGCCGCCGCGTCCACGCTCGTCGCCCTGCCCGCGACTGCCGTCACGTGCGCGATCCGCGTCCGAAGCGCCAGATCGACCCGGCAACGCCGGTCTCCCAGAGCCGCGCGGCACGTGGGCGAGTAGCGCTCGGTCACCGTCGCCTCCAGCTGGTCCAGCGCGGTGCGAAGTTCCGCAGTGAACATCCCCTCGCCGCACGTCACTGCGCCGATTTCGCCGCTCGCGAGCATCATCGTTCCCGCGTCCGGGGCTTCCCAGTCGATCAGCAAGCACGTCGCCCGCGCTTGGTCATACACGCCTGCGATAAGGTCCACCTCGCGCACCCCGTCCTCGCTCAGCGCGCCCGTAATCTCCATCGCATGGCCCTCACCCGCCCGACCGTGGCTGATCGCGGAAGGCTGCATCCCCGGCGCGGCGTCGTAGGTCAGTCCGCCCACAATTAAGGGCCGGTCGTGCGTCGTCAGCCCCAGCGCTACCCCGTCGCGGCGCTGAATGCGCAAGCATAATGCCAATGTCGTCGCTTCCGCGCGCAACCGCGCGCCGAATACTTCGCTCACCGCGCGCATCAGCCTTCCTTTACTTCGAGAAGTGGAGCCGATGGCACCACGCCTTCGCGGAACGCCGCGAGCGAAATCTCCAGCGTATCCGCCTCGAAGCGCACCGGCACATCGAACCAGTATCCGGCGCTCACCGCCGCGCCTGCCGAAGGCGCGGCCGCGAAAAGCACCCTACCCATCGGGCCCAGGCTCCAGCCGCCCGTCTGCTCCACCCCGCCCACACCCACCTGCACGCTCGCCGCTTGGGGCCGCGTGATCCGCCGCGTTGGCCCCAGCTCATCATAGGCTTTCACAAGCGCGAACTCGGTCCGCAGCCCATCGCCAACCCCAAGCGCCTGGTCCATCGGCCCCGGCGCATCCGCCATCCCTGCGGAGCTGCAGTCGATCGGATCGCAAAAGCGAAACGCTGCCGCCGATCCCCGGCGCGCACGGAAGAAGGCGATCAGCGTTCCCAAATCCTCCTCCGAGCGGACCCCCAGCCCCGCGTCGAAACGGAGCCGCGCGCTCGCCCACTGCGCGTTCCTCTGCTCGTACCCGCTCGCGCTCGTCACGATTTGCGTGAAGAAGGCGGGTGCAACGCTGGCCCCCGCGCCGATCGCCAGTGGGAAGCGCACATCGTCGAAGCTCTGCATCGCGTCTCCGATCCTGAAAATTGTGAACCCGTCGCGCGCCACCTGCGGCAGCGCCCACACGAACACGTCGCGCACGCCGCGTTTCCTCGCGGCCACAGCCGCCGCCACAATCCGCGCCCACTGCACGGCATCGCCCGCGACCGTCGCAAACCCCGCGAAATAATCCTGGCCGAGCAATGGATAACTGAGCTTCGCATCCACCAGCGCCCGCGCTCGTGTCGCCGCGCCGTCGTTGCCCGCCGTCACGAAGTCATAGTCCTCAAGCTGCAGCGCATCAAACGCGGGCCGCGCCCATGCCGCGGGCAGGTTCAGCCGCGCCAGCGTGTCCGCGTTGGCGTCGAGCACCTGCGGCGAGAAGAACAGCAGGCTGACTTCCGCATCCGTCGCCACGCCGCGAACCGCGTCGCGCAGCGCCAGCGTGGACGCGCCCAGCACGCCCCCCGCCCAGTCGAAATACGCTTTCTGCTCCGCACTCAGCACAACGCGCACATCGCGCACCCGCTCTGCCACCGCTCCCGGATAGGCCGCCAGCGCAGACGCGTCGTACACGCACGGGGCCGATTCGGGCCCTACCCACCACCAGGGCTCGCCCACCTGGAAATGCACACGCTGTCCCGCTGCCATCGCCAGCCCTGCGAACGCGCGCGCCACTCCCTGCAGCCACCCCATCGCCTGCGCATTTGCGGGCGACAGCAGCGTCGATGGCGGCGTGTACCCTGTCCGCGCCGCCGAGCCGTCCCCCGCGCGCTGCTTCCAGGCAGCAGGTGCGTGTGCGTCGAACAGCTCGTAGCTCAGCGACAGGACCGTCTCGAAGCCCAGCGCCCCCGCGCGCGCCAGCCAGTCGCGGTGCCACGCGACGCACGCCACATTCAAAGGCGCGCCCGCCTCCCCCGCCAGCCACGCTCCCGAACCAGCGTAGTACGCCAGCGTGAAATAGTGGCTCATCCCGACATAGTGATCGATGCGGTCGCGGTAGCCCAGCGCATGCACCATTCGAAGCAACCGCGCGGGCGTCAGGTTGTAGCTATCGTCATACCCACCCGCGATCCGCAGCCCGTGTTCGGGCAGGAACGCATCGCCGATGCGCAGCACCGATCCCGCGCCGTCGCACGCGATGCTGCTCATCTCCGCCCACCCCTCTACTGGCGAGGGCAGCGGACTCAACGCGCCCGTGTAACCCGCAGGCACCAAGCTCACGAACATCCGGTCGATGTCGCCCGCCCAGATTCGGTCGCCGGGCAGCGAGAAGCCGCCGTCCAGCGCATCGAAATCCAGTGTCACGCGCGCGTCCGGGCCCGTCCCCACCGCATAGTTCCACAGCCGGACGTACCAGGTCCGCGCACGCCCTCCGGCGTCGCGCCCCTCGATCGTCAGCACCGGGCCGTACACCGCGTCCAGCGGCAGCACACCCCCGCTGCGCCACTGGAAGCTCAGCACGCAACCCCGGTAATCGCGGCTCGTCTCGTAGGCGAGAAGCGGATGATCGTATTTGTCCTCGCTCGCCCAGATCAGCCCCGCCAGATCGCCTGCGCCATAGAATACCGCGTCCACCCGCAGCGCGTCGGGCGCGGTCGTGGTTACCGCCGCCATCATCGGGCGCGGGAAATCCACACTCCAGAAGCGCGCGTCGAACCGCTTCATCCAATCGGTCCGCATCCGATCCTCCGGTGTGGCCAGCCACCAGCGCACCGCTCAGCCCCCCGCCTTCAGCAGCGCGCTTGCGAGCGCGCGCGCCGCCTGCGAACCGCTGTGGGCCATATACGTCGGACGCGCGCGTACGCTCGCGCGCACTGCCACCGGCCCG
>JBBQJX010000282.1:0-3322 GCA_038326295.1 Sphingomonadales bacterium | reverse complement strand
AGCAGATATGCGTCGATGTCGGTCGCGATCAGGTCCTGCGCCTGGTAGGAGGAGGGTGCGGACATCTAGAAATACCCTTCCTGTTTCTTCTTCTCCATGCTCGCCGCCTGATCGTGATCGATCGCGCGGCCCTGCCGTTCGGACGTGGTGGTCAGCAGCATTTCCTGGATCACCTGCGGCAGCGTCGTCGCGTGGCTCTCCACCGCGCCGCTCAGCGGATAGCAGCCGAGCGTGCGGAAGCGCACCGATCGCATCGTGGGCACCTCGCCCGGGTGCATCGGCATGCGCTCGTCGTCCACCATCAGGATCATGCCGTCACGCTCCACCGTCGGCCGTTCGGCCGCGAAGTATAACGGCACGATGGGAATGTTTTCCAGATGGATATACTGCCAGATATCGAGCTCGGTCCAGTTGGAGATCGGGAACACGCGGATACTCTCACCGCGAGACTTGCGCGCATTGTACAGCCGCCACAGTTCGGGGCGCTGGTTCTTGGGGTCCCAGCGGTGGTTGATGCCGCGGAAGCTGAAGATCCGCTCCTTGGCGCGGCTCTTCTCCTCGTCGCGCCGTGCGCCGCCGAACGCCGCGTCGAAGCCATGCAGGTCGAGCGCCTGCTTCAGCCCCACGGTCTTCCACAGATCGGTATGCACCGCCGAACCATGATCGAACGGGTTGATGCCGCGCGCCTTCGCGTCGGGGTTCTGGTGGACGATCAGCTCCATCCCGCTTTCGGCCGCCATGCGCGCGCGCATCTCGTACCTCGCCTTGAACTTCCACATGGTGTCCACGTGCAGCAGCGGAAACGGCGGCGGCGCGGGATAAAACGCCTTGCGCGCCAGATGCAGCATCACGGCCGAATCCTTGCCCACGCTGTACAGCATCACGGGTTTGTCCGCTTCCGCCACCACCTCGCGCAGGATGTGAATGCTTTCCGCCTCGAGGCGTTCGAGATGCGTGAGTTCGGTGCGCGCCACTTGTGTCATGATCCCCATCGGTCGTCCCGGCCCGGCCGCGCTACCGCGCCGCAGCATCGCCTACAGGCGCGCGCCACCCGGCTCAACCCCGTTTCGGTCAGTCCGCCCCCGCGCGCCGCGCCTGCGCCCATGCGAGTTCGGCGAGCGCGGGAAACGCCGCCGCGCGCGTCGCCGCCTGCGCCGAAGCCGCCGTGCCGCGCGCCACGCGGCCCACGATGCCATGCAGGATGGCGGCGATCCGGAAAAAATTGAACGCGATCGTGAAATCATACGCCGGGATCGAGGCCCGCCCCGTCCGCGCGCAATAGGCCGCAACATAGTCCGCTTCGGACGGGATATTGAGCGCCGCCAGGTCCGCCCCCGCCAGCCCCGCCACGAAGTCGGGCGGCATCCGGTACATCATCGCATGATAACCGAAGTCCGCCAGCGGATGCCCCAGCGTCGACAATTCCCAATCGAGCACCGCGAGCACGCGCGGCTCGCTCGGGTGAAAGATCATGTTATCGCACCGGAAATCGCCATGGACGATCGCGGTCTCCTCCCCCGGCGGCACGTGCGCGGGCAGCCATTCGATCAGCCGGTCCATGTTGGGATCACGCCCCGCGTCGGCATCGCCCAGATATTGCGCGGACCAGCGCGCGATCTGCCGCTCGAAATAATTGCCCGGACGCCCGTAATCGCCCAGCCCCACCGCCGCCGGATCGATCGCATGCAGCCGCGCGATCGTCGCGTTCATCGCTTCGAAATACGCCGGCCGCTCGTCGCGCGACACATCGGGAAAGCGCGTGTCCCAGAAGATGCGCCCCTCCACCATGTCCATCACGTAGAACCACGTGCCGATCACGTCGTCGTTAGTGCACAGCCCGTAAACCCTGGGCACCGGAAACCCCGTCGCCCCCACCGCCGCGATCACCCGCGCCTCGCGCTCCACCGCGTGCGCGCCTTTGAGCAGCGCGCCCGGCGGCTTGCGGCGCAGCACATAGGTTCGCCCGGGCGTGGTCAGCCGGTAGGTGGGATTGGACTGCCCCCCCTTGAACTGCTCCACCGTCAGCGGCCCGGCGAACCCGTCGACCTGCGCGCCCATCCAGCGCGCCAGCGCCGCCTCGTCGAACGCGAGCGCGGGGCGCACGGGGGTGGTATCGCTCATAAACCCGGCGTGCGGCGTCAGCGGCTTGCGGTCAACTCGCCATAAAGTTCGGGGCGCCGATCGCGGAAGAAGCCGAACGCATTCCTTCGCTGCCGCGCGCGCGCCAGATCGAAGCTGGCGATCACCATCCCCTCCTCGCGGTCGCCCAATTCGCTCACGATGTCGCCGCGCTCGTCGGCGATGAAGCTCGTCCCATAGAAATCCTGATCCTCCTCCGCACCCACGCGGTTGCACGCCACCACGGGCATGACGTTGGAAACCGCATGCCCCTGCATCGCGCGCCGCCACATGCGCCGCGTATCCAGATCGGGTTCCTGCGGTTCGGAGCCGATGGCGGTCGGGTACAGCAATATCTCCGCCCCCATCAGCGCCATGGCGCGCGCGGTTTCGGGGAACCACTGGTCCCAGCAGATGCCCACGCCAAGGATGCCATGCCGCGTCGGCCACACGCGGAAACCCGTATTGCCCGGGCGGAAGTAGAATTTCTCCTCATACCCCGGCCCGTCGGGGATGTGGGACTTGCGATACACCCCCATAACCTTGCCCGCATCGTCGATCATCGCGAGGCTGTTATAGTAATGCGGCCCCTCACGCTCGAAGAACGAACACGGGATGTAGCTGCCGGTCTCGCGCGCCACCGCCTGCATCGCGTGGATCGCCGGATGATCGGCGGCGGGAAAGGCGCGCTCATGGAAGCGCTCATGCTCGTGGCGACAGAAGTAAAAGCCCTGAAACAGTTCGGGCGGCAGGATCACCTGCGCCCCCGCCGCCGCCGCCGCGCGCGCCGCATCGGCCGTATGCGCCAGATCGGCGGCCATATCGTCGGTAAAGGCGAGCTGCAGCGCCGCGACTTTAAGCTGGGTCATCCCCCCGATTACCCCAATCCGCCCCCGCGGGGAAAGCGGCGCGCGCGGTAGCCCGGCCCCCTCAGATCACGAAGTCCGCCGCGTGCAGGCTCGCCATCGCGACGCCGTTCAGCACGATGAGATCCCCGCCGCCCAGATTGACGAAGCTCGTCCCGCCATTCTCGCCGATCGCCGCCTGCACCGCGGCGAAGTTGGCAAAGCCGAATGCGTGCACGTCGATCCTGTCCACGCCCGGCGCAAAGTCGCCGATCACGTCGCCACCCGTCCCCTGCTCGAACACGAAAATGTCCGCCCCCGCCTCGCCGAACAGCACATCGCCGCCGCCCTTGCCGTTC
>JBBQJX010000281.1:0-3331 GCA_038326295.1 Sphingomonadales bacterium | reverse complement strand
CGCGCGGCGGATGCACTGCCACGCCGCGCGCGGATTGTCGCCCCGGTGGATGGGACGGTGCTGGCGCTCGATCCCGATATTCCGGGTGCGCGCCAGCGGGTGCCGGTGCGCGTAGAGGGCGGCATGGCGGGGCTGCGCGTGGCGGTGGACGGGCGCGCGCTGACGGGCGGGCTGTGGGCGCCGGTGCCGGGCGCGCATCTGCTTGCGCTGCTGGGCGCGGACGGGCGCGCGGTGGACCGGGTGCGGGTGACGGTGCGGTGAGAGGATCCAGATGCTTGAGGATTTGAACGCAAATGCGCCGCCGATCGGGCGGCGCGGGCTGCTTTCGGCGGTGACCGCTTCGTTCGCGGCCTACGCGCTGCTGCACGAGACGCGCGTGGCCGGTGCCATTCCCGCCGCGCGGCTGACCGCGCGGCGCTGGATCGACCGGCAGGACGAGCTGGCGCGCGCGCTGGCCGCCGGTTCGCTGTCCCAGATCGCGTGGCATGATAAGGTCAATCGGCTGGCCGCCGAGGTGGATATCGCGCAACTGATCGCCGAAACCCGGCGCGGACGGATCGGCGAAGCTGGATCGCCATTCGGCCACGACCCCGTCAAACGCAGCGTCCGCTTCGTCGACGACGATGGCATGCCACGCAAGTTCCGCTACGCCGCCGCCATCTTCGCGTTCGATGCCAAGAGCGTTATCACCCCGCACGCGCATCGGCACATGGCGTCGGCGCACATGGTCATCGAGGGCAAGGTGCGAATCCGCACGTTCGACCGGCTGCACGACCGCGACGGAGCAATCGTGATCCGGCCGACGGCCGACCACATCGCCTCGGTCGGCTCGGCGGCTGCGATGACCTCGCAGAAGGACAACATCCACTGGTTCGTCCCCGCCAGCGCGCGGGCGATGACGTTCGATGTCATCGTCGATAACCTCGATCCGGGCGAGAACAGCTACGTGATCGAGCCGATCGATCCGATTGGCGGCGTCCGCCAGGCCGATGGGTCGATCGTTGCGCCGATCCTGACGTTCGAGGAGTCGATGGCACGCTATTCCTCGCGCATCTGACCCGAGTAGGGTCAGCGGCGCGGTAGGGGCGGGAGCGGGGTGAAATCGCCGAGGGGACAGCGGGGCGCGGTTTCGATGCGGCCTTGTTCAAGATCGAGCTGATCGACCGCGCTGACCTGATCGCCGCGGCAGAGCTGCGAACTCCACTGGTGGGTGACGAGCGTGCGGAAACGGCCGACGTGAGCGAGGCCGGGGCAGCTCGTGCCGAGTTCGCTGCGCCAGCGCTGGCCGTTCGACAGGGTGAAGATGATGGCGCGATCGCCTTCGGGTTCGCGGCCGGAGACGCGGCTGGAATCGATGCAGCGGGCACTCGCGGGTGGCGCGGCGGCGTGGGCAGCGAGGGGCAAGGCGATCAGGGCGAGGGCGAGCGGGATGCGCATGGCGGGTCTCCTCGAGGGCACGGGTATCAGGGCGCGGATGAACCCTGCCCGTCCGGCGCGTGCGCGCGCAGAAAGAGCGCGGTGCCGCGACGGACGCGCGCGGCGAGCTGCGCGGCGCTCCAGGGGGGGCGGATGCCGAAGCGGCGTTCGACCTCGAGCATGCCCTTCCACAGCCCGATGAGGTCTTCGGCGGCGCGCGCGGGATCGTCGGGGCGGAGGTGTCCGGCGGCCGCCGCCTCGGCCAGCACCGTCGCGAGCTGGCGATGCACATAGCCGGGGCCGGCATCGTAGAAGCGGCGTGCGAGTGCCGGGTGGCGGGCAGCCTCGACCGCGAGCAGCCGGTCGCAAGCTTCCATCGCGGGGGCGATCAGGAATTCGAGCAGCGCGATGCCGAGGCCATCGAGGGTTTCGGCGAGCGGGACGCCGCGCGCACGGGGGCGGATGAGGCCCTGTTCGATCTCAGCCGCTTCGGCGCGGATGACGGCTTCCATCAGCGTCTCCTTATCGCCGAAATGGCCGTAGATGGTGACCTTGGAGACCTGCGCCGCAGCGGCGATGTCCTCGATGGCGGTGGCATCGAGGCCATTGGCGAAGAAGAGTTCGCGCGCGGCGGCGACGATCTGCGCGCGCTTGTGCGCGTCCTTGGGGCGGCCGGCCCGTTCGCGCAGGGGAGAAGTCTCCAATATACGGTTCCGTTCAGGTCTTTTTGGGTGCGTAATGTCGCATCTTCGCTAGCACGCACGCGCGGAGGCGGGAAGTGGCTTGCGTCAATTTGAACGCGACCGTATGGGAAGTCCTGCAAGGAGCGCGAGCATGCGGGACGATGACGGCCATCCTCGGGACTGGGAGAACGCGCCCGACGACGAGGCGATCCGCGACGAAGCCGCGCGCCAGGCGCCGATCAGCCTGCCCGTGCTCGACGACAAGGCGAAGGGGATCGAGCCGCCGCCGAGGAAGCCGATCACCCGGCGGCCGATCTTCTGGATCGGGCTGCTGGTGGTGGCGGCGCTGATCATCGGGGGCTTTCTGTACTGGCAGAATGCGCGGCAGTTCGAATCGACCGACGATGCGTTCGTGGATGCGCACATCGTGCGGGTGGCGCCGCAGGTGGCGGGCATCCTGCAGCGGGTGACGGCGGTGGACAACGCGCATGTCGAGCCGGGCGATCTGCTCGCGGTGATCGAGCCATCCGGCGCCCGCGCCCAGTTTGCGCAGGCGGGCGCGAGCGTGGCGCAGGCTGAGAGCGCGCTGGCGCAGGCGCAGGCGCAGCGCGAGCAGCAGCGCGCCGCCGTGACCGCGGCGCAGGCGACCGCGCGGCAGAGCCAAGCCAATGTGGGCGAGCCGGTGGCGGACGCGATCAAGGCGCGCAAGGACCTGGCGCGGTACGAGGCGGCCAAGCGCGAGAATGCGGCGGCGGTGGCGGGCACCAGTATCGACCAGGCGCGGGCGGCGGCAGAGGTGGCGGACGCGCAGATACGCGCGGCGCGCGCGCAGGCGAGCAATGCGGGGGCGAACATCGCGGTGGCGCGGCGGCAGCTTGGTGCATCGGAGGCGAACGTGCGCGCGGCGCAGGCGAGCGTGCGCGAAGCGGCGGCGCGGCGCGATTCAGCGCAGGTGACGATCAACAACCTGCGGCTGGTCGCGAGCGTGGCGGGGCATGTGGCGAACCGGACCGCAAACGTGGGCAGCTATGTGTCGCCGGGAACGCAGATCATGGCGATCGTGCCCGACAAGATCTGGGTGACGGCCAACTTCAAGGAGACACAGCTGAAGGGCATGCGGGTGGGCCAGCATGTCGACATCAAGGTGGATGCGCTGCCGCAGGTGCATTTCGAGGGGCATGTGGAGAGCTTCCAGCGCGGCGCGGGACAGGCGTTCCAACTGCTGCCGGCCG
>JBBQJX010000280.1:0-3336 GCA_038326295.1 Sphingomonadales bacterium | reverse complement strand
CACCGCGACGATCATTGCGATGCCTGAGCCACCGAGGCGTTGCTTCATATCATCGACCGCGCCGCGCAGGCCCTTGGGGTCGAGGCCGACCACGACCTGCCCGAGGAAATTCACCCCGCCAATCTGTTCGGGGCCAGCTTGTGCCGCCCCTGCCCCGCCGCCGAGCGCAAGTGCTTTCTTGGCCTCGGCCAGTTCGCGCTCCAGGCGGCGGCGGTCTTCGACCAACGCGAGCACGCGTGCCGGAACCTCGTCGGGCGCGGACTTCAGCGCTGTCGCCGCTTCCTTGAGCTTGTCGTCGCGTGACGTGAGGTAGGCGCGCGCGGCTTCTCCGGTGAGCGCCTCGACGCGGCGAATGCCTGAGGACACCGCACCTTCACTGACCAAGGTGAACAGGCCGATGTCACCGAGCGCGCGGACGTGCGTGCCACCGCACAGTTCGAGCGAATAGGTGCGCTCTTCCTCGGTGCCCATCGAAACGACGCGGACTTCCTCGCCATATTTCTCACCAAACAAGGCCATCGCGCCTTCGGCAATCGCCTCGTCGGGGGTCATCAGCCGCGTGCTGACGGTGCCGTTGGCGCGGATATGGTGGTTAACATCGGCCTCGACTTGGGCGAGCGCGGACGGATCGATCGCGCTTGGTTGCGAGAAATCGAAGCGCAGACGTTCGGGTGCGACGAGGCTGCCCTTTTGCGCGACGTGCAGGCCGAGGCGTTGGCGCAGTGCCTCGTGCAGCAAGTGGGTGGCGCTGTGATTGGCGCGGATGCGGTCGCGGCGCGCGCGGTCGATCGTCAAGTGCAGCGCATCGCCGACCGCGATCTGGCCTTGCGCGATCGTGGTCCGGTGCGACCAGAGGCGGCCGAGATATTTGTTGGTGTCCTCGACCTGGCCTAGCACACCGGGTGCGGTCAGCGTGCCGGTATCGCCGACCTGCCCGCCGCTTTCGGCGTAGAAAGGGGTCTGGTTGACGACGATCTCGACGGTTTCTCCGGTCGTTGCGGAGTCGACCCGCGCGCCATCCTTGACGATCGCGACGACCTGGCCCTCGCCTTCCTCCGATGCGTAGCCGATGAATTCGGTGCCGCCTGCGGTTTCGGTAATGTCGAACCAGACCTCGTCCGAGGCGCGCTGGCCCGATCCCTTCCAGGCGGCGCGGGCGGCGCGCTTCTGTTCGGCCATCGCGGTGTCGAACCCGGCGCGATCGATCCCGAAGCCCTGCGCGCGGAGCGCATCCTCGGTCAGATCATACGGGAAGCCGAAGGTGTCATAGAGTTTGAACGCGGTTTCGCCGGGTAGCGTCGCGCCCGGTTCCATCGCGGCGGTCGCTTCGTCGAGCAAGCGCAAGCCGTTGACGAGCGTGCGGCGGAACTGTGTTTCCTCCTGCAACAGCGTCGATTCGATCGATGCCTGCGCGCGAACGAGTTCGGGGTATGCCGCGCCCATTTCGGCAACCAGCGCGGGCACCAGCCGATGCATCAACGGCTCCTTCGCGCCGAGCAGATGCGCGTGGCGCATCGCGCGGCGCATGATGCGGCGGAGCACATAGCCGCGACCTTCATTGGCGGGCAACACGCCATCGGCGACGAGGAACCCCGAGGTGCGCAAATGATCCGCAATCACGCGGTGGCTCGCCTGATTGTCGCCCGTCGTCGCGGTGCCGGTGAGCGCGCCGGATGCGGCGATCAGCGCCTTGAACGTGTCGGTATCGTAATTGTCGTGGACGCCTTGCAGCACCGCCGCGACCCGCTCCAGCCCCATGCCGGTATCGATCGACGGCTTGGGCAGCGGTGTCCGCGTACCGTCGGCTGATTGGTCGAACTGCATGAAGACCAGGTTCCAGATCTCGACGAAGCGATCGCCATCCTCATCCGGGCTGCCGGGAGGGCCACCGGGGATATGGTCGCCATGATCGAAAAAGATCTCCGAGCACGGCCCGCACGGCCCGGTGTCGCCCATCGACCAGAAATTGTCGTTGGTGGCGATGCGGATGATGCGCTCATCCAGCAGCCCCGCGATGCGCTTCCACAGATCGAACGCTTCGTCGTCGGTGTGATAGACGGTGACGGTCAGCCGGTCGGGGTCGATCCCCCACTCCTTGGTCAGCAACCCCCAGGCGAGCGTGATCGCGCGCTCCTTGAAATAATCGCCGAACGAGAAATTACCGAGCATTTCGAAGAAGGTATGGTGCCGCGCGGTATAGCCGACATTGTCGAGATCGTTATGCTTGCCGCCTGCGCGCACGCATTTCTGGCTCGAGGTGGCGGTGATGTAGGGCCGCGTTTCGAGACCAGTGAAGACGTTCTTGAACGGCACCATCCCCGCATTCACGAACATCAGCGTCGGATCGTTCTGCGGCACAAGCGGTGCGGAGACGATCTTCGCATGGCCGTTGGCGGCGAAATAATCAAGGAAGCTGCGGCGGATGTCGTTGGTGGAGGTCATGCCACAGGGCTTAGGCGAGGCGGCCGCGTATCTCAAGCATGGCTCGGTTCGGCGTGTTACGTTAGGGTGGCACGGCCGGAGGGAATTACCATGCGTTTGCTGATGATCGCGCCGATGCTGGTGCTGCTGGCACCGAGTGCCGAGGTGGCGGTCGCGCCGCAGGACGCGCCGCTCCACACCATCTGTGGCGACGATACCGCCGCGCCGAGCGTCGCGCGAATCCTTCCCGGGTTCGGCAAAGGGGCGCTGACGATTTCGACCGCGAGTCCGCAGGCGCAAGCGTATTTCGACAATGGACTGCAGCTCAGCCACGCCTTTGCGCATGATGCAGGTCGCGGCGCGTTCAAGGAAGCGGCGCGGATCGATCCGGCGTGTGCGATGTGCGTGTGGGGCGAAGCCTGGGCGGGCGGGCCGACGATCAACTTCACCGTCGATGCCGCGACGCAAGTGAAGATGGGCAAGCTGATCGAGGGCGCGACCCCACTGGCGGCGAACGCGCCGATGCTGGAGCGACAGATGCTCGCGGCGCTCAAATTGCGTTACAAAGACGGCGGCGGAAAGGGTTCAGGCGACATCGCCTATGCCCGCGCGATGGACGCGATCGCGCTGGCGCATCCCGCGAGCGACGAGCTGCTGACGCTGGCGGCGGATGCGTGGATGATCCCGGCGGCGCTGGCCGATAACAAGATCGGCATGCCGCGCGCCGTCGCGCTGCTGGAGGTGGTGCTGAAGCGCAATCCGGACTTCACGCCCGCGATCCATTTTTACATCCACGCGACCGAGATGAGCGGCTTTCCCGGGCGGGCGGAGCGCTATGCCGATCGGCTTGGCGCGCTCGCCCCCGCGGCCAGCCATTTGATCCATATGCCGAGCCACACATATTACTGGATCGGT
>JBBQJX010000279.1:0-3348 GCA_038326295.1 Sphingomonadales bacterium | reverse complement strand
GTGTAGCGCGGCCCTTTGGTGCGCGTCTGCTGCTCGGGACCCTGGATGAGCTTCAGCCGCGCGTCGGGGTCGGCGGCCGCGCGGTCGATCTCCGCCTGCGTCAAATCCCCCGCCGCGATAGGATCGCGCCCGGTCAGCTTGGTTGCCGCTGTGTCGTCGGCAATCGCCTGGATTTCCAGAATGTGCAGACCCACGAATTCGGCGATCTGCTCGAAGGTGAGGCTCGAATTGTCCACCAGCCACGCGGCGGTCGCGTGGGCCATCAGAGGGTGCGTCTGCGCCATGGGCATATTCCCGAAAATGAAAAGGGCCACCCCGGGGAGGGATGGCCTGTGTCTCGGGTGTATGACGGCGCACGTGCGGATTCAAGCGGAATCGGGGACAGCTTACCTATTTGCGCCGGTGATCCCGTCTTCCGTTGTGTGCTGTTTTCGCCGCGCAAATAGGTAAGCTGTCCCCGATCGGGCTAACGCGCGGTCCACCCGCCGTCCACGCTGATCGCCGCCCCGGTGATATTGGCCGCGAACGGTCCCGCGAGGAACAATACCGTGCCCGCAATCTCGCTCGTCTCCACAAAGCGGTGAGTCGGCTGGCTCGCGAGGATGATCTTTTGCACCACCTCGTCCTCGGTCATGTTGTTGGCCTTCGCCTGATCGGCGATCTGGCCTTCCACCAGCGGCGTCTTCACAAAGCCCGGGCAGATGCTGTTTGCGGTAATCGGCGTCTCCGCCAGTTCCAGCGCGGCGGTCTTCGTCAGCCCCAGCAGGCCATGCTTTGCCGAGACATACGCCGACTTGAACGGCGAGGCGCGCAACCCGTGCGCGGACGCGATGTTGATGATCCGCCCGAAGCCGTTCGCCTTCATGCCCGGGATCGCCGCCTTGATCGTGTGAAACGCGGCGGTGAGGTTGATCGCGATGATCTTGTCCCACTGCTCGGTCGGGAAGGTCTCGATCGGCTCGACATGCTGCACGCCGGCATTGTTGACCAGTATGTCGCACCGCCCGAGCCTGGCGACCGTCTGGCGCACGAAATCCTCCGCCTCGTTTCCCTTGCTCATATCCGATCCGAAATATTCGACACGCCCACCCAGCGCGCGCAGCCGCGTCACCTCAGCCTCGATGGCGTCGGGCTTGCCGAAGCCGTTGATCGCGATATCCGCGCCGGCCCTGGCGAATTCCTCGGCGATCTCCAGCCCGATGCCGCTGGTCGATCCGGTGACGGCTGCCACCTTCCCTTTGAATGTTGCGTCCGCCATATGATCTCCTGCGTTCGGGGGTCAGGACGCCTTAACCCCAACCGCTGCTGACGTCACACCCTTCGAGCGGTCGCAGCGTTGCGTGCCCGATCCTTGCCTCCAGGAGAGCCCCTTGCTGTACGACAGCTACCAGATGCAGCGCACCATGCTCGATGCCGCAAGCGCTGCGGCCACGGTGGGGGCGAACTGGCTCGCCAGCCCGATGAACCCCCTTGCCTATACCGGCTTCGGCCCGGTCGCGGCCTCGGCGCTCGAAGTCTTCGCGCATGCGGCGCAGCCCTATGGCAAGCCCAGCTTCGGCCTCGAAACCACGCGCATCGGGGGCCGCGAAGTGGCCGTCACCGAGGAAATTGTCGAGACCCGCGCCTTCGGCCGACTGCTCCGCTTCCGCCGCGCGGGGCGCGAGGGCGATCCCAAACTGCTGATCGTTGCCCCCATGTCGGGCCACTTCGCCACGCTGCTGCGCGGCACTGTCGAACGCATGCTCCCCGCGCACGATGTCCACATCACCGATTGGGCGGACGCCAAGATGGTGCCGCTTTCCGAAGGTGTCTTCGATTTTGATGATTATATCGATTACGTCACCGGCTTCCTCGAAACGATGGGCAAGGGCACGCACGTCATCGCGGTCTGCCAGCCCGCAGTCCCCGTCTATGCCGCGCTTGCGCTGATGGCGGCTGCGAAAAACCCGTGCACGCCGGTGTCCGCCACGCTGATGGGCGGCCCGATCGATCCGTCCAAGGCCCCCACGCAAGTCAACGACGTCGCGACGGAGCGCCCGTTCAGCTGGTTCCAGAAGACCGTCATCATGAAGGTCCCGATGGGCTATCCGGGTGTCGGCCGCCGCGTCTATCCGGGCTGGGTCCAGCTCGCGGGCTTCATGGCGATGAACCTCGGCAATCACATGCAGAGCCACTGGAACCTGTTCAAGGACATCGCCGGGGGCGACGACGAGAGCGCGGACGGCACCAAGGCTTTTTACGAGGAATATCGTTCGGTCGCCGATCTGGACGCGGCTTTTTATTTGCAAACGGTCGATGTCGTCTTCCAGCGCCACCTGCTGCCCAAGGGCGAACTGATGCACCGTGGCGTGCGCGTCGATCCCTCGAGGATCACTACTCCGCTTCTCGCGATCGAGGGCGAGTGCGACGACATCTCGGGCCTCGGGCAGACGAAGGCGGGGCTCGACATGGCCACCGGCCTGCCCGCCGCCGACAAACGCTATTACATGGCCGAGGGCGCGGGCCATTACGGCATCTTCAACGGCAGCCGCTGGAAAACGAAGATCGCCCCCATCGTCGAAGACTGGATCGCGCGCTACGAAGCCTCGCGCGCCAGGGCCCCGCTTGCGATGGTCGATATGGGCGGGGGAGACTAAACAGCGGGGACTTCACCCACCAGCCGCAACACGTCGCCCGCAAACTCGTGCCGACAGATCAGCAGATCGGGCAACGACGGGTCAGCCCGGTTGTACGCCAGCGGCGATCCATCGATCCGGCTCGCATGCAGCCCTGCCGCGAGCGCCACGGCAGCGGGCGCGCAATTGTCCCACTGATACTGCCCGCCCGAGTGGAGATAGATTTCGGCCTCGCCGCGCACCACCGCCATCGCCTTTGCGCCCGCCGATCCCATCGGCACCAGTTCGCAGCCCATGCGCTCGGCCACGAACAGCGCGTCGCGCCCCGGCCGCGTCCGGCTCACCAGCATGCGGGGCGGCAGGCGCGCGGGCATGAGCGCGGGCGGACGGTCGGACGAGAGCGTCACCCCCAGCCCCGGCAGCGCCACCGCACCCACCGTCGCCACGCCGTCCACCGCCAGCGCGATATGCACCGCCCAGTCGGTCCGCCGCTCGCGATATTCGCGCGTCCCGTCGAGCGGATCGACGATCCACACGCGCCGCGCCGCGAGCCGCGCCCCGTCGCACTCGCGCTCCTCCGAGAGGATCGCGTCCTCGGGCCGGGCCGCCCGCAGCCGCGCCAGGATAAGCGCGTTTGCTTGCGCGTCGCCCGCGTCGCCCAGCGCCTTGTCCTCATGCTCGCCCGCCCGCGCGATCGCCAGCAACAGTGCCCCCGCCTCGTCGGCGATCTGGC
>JBBQJX010000278.1:0-3352 GCA_038326295.1 Sphingomonadales bacterium | reverse complement strand
CGCGACACCGGCTCGCCACGGCGCGCCCTCACAAGCCACGGAACCGCCCACCGCAACCCAGGGAACACAGCCACACCCTCGCCCGACCGCCGACTGCCACAACAACCCACGCCGAAGAACCTCATGAACGATCCGGGCTAGACACGGCGGCCGGCGCCGTTTGAGGGCGGGCAGGGCAGATCGCTCTGCCGTCGAAGGCGGATCTTGCTGTAATGCAGCAACTTGCAGTTCACACCGCCGCCAGCTAGGCTTTCGGAAAAGGGAGCGAAAGTTTCTACCCTTAGATTGGCAAAGGAACTGGCATGTCGTTGAAAACCCACGCTTCTGGGCGGCTTCAGGGTTTGCGACAAGTCTGGGGTTTTGACAATCGTTGGGAACTGATTGTGCACCGCATGCTTTTCCGCAAGACGGGGATGGTGACCTACCGCAAGGGCCACCTCGAGTTGATCGTCGATCATCAAGGCGGCGACGAGAACGGAACTCGAGAATGCCTCGCGACCGATATGTACACCAAGATCCTGCCGGAGATGAAGCTGACCGGCGGGATCAACGTGATCGACATCGGCGCCAATGGCGGCGGGTTCCCGCTGATGCTGAGCGTCGAGGGGCTGAAGATCCGCAAGATCGCCGCGGTGGAGATGAATCCGCGCACCTTCGCCCGCATGCAGCTCAACGTCGTCCAGAATCTGGATGCGATCCCAGTGCTCATCAACGCGGCGATCTGCGGCGCGCCCGATACGCTGCACCTCGATCTCGGCCGCGGCAGCACTGGCGAGTCGGTCGGCGGGCCGCAGGATTCCTCGACTCGGTCGTATGTCATCGAGGGCATGACCTTCGACGAAATCTATTGGCGCGCCTTCGACGGCGAGATCGTCGATCTGTGCAAGGTCGACATCGAGGGAGCGGAATATGACGTGTTCGCCGGCGACGGCTGCGGTGCTCTGGCGAGATGCCGGTACCTGATCATCGAGATTCACGACGTGCCTGCCAAGAATCCAGAAGATGTGATGCGCCGGATTGTCATGCTCGGCTTCGCCGAGCTGCCGGGTTCGCGCCAGAGTCACAACGATGTCTATTGTTATGTTAATATCAGACTTGGGGCCGAATCGTCAGGTGCGACGGTGGCGAGGCATTTAGCAACAGATGCGTCCTAGTGGTCTGACGTCGAATTGGTATGGTTGTTGAGGGTATCTCGTCCGCGGCGTACTTTGGTGAGGATGTCCTCCGCGGGGGCGCGCCAGATGAAGGGTCTGGGGTTGTCGTTCCAGGTCTCGGCCCAGATCGTGATGGCGCTGGTGAGGTGGTCGATGCTGGAGAAGCTGCCGCGGCGTAGGCGGCGTTCGGTGAGTTCTCGAAACCAGTGTTCGACGAGGACGTTCCTATCGATGTCACGTGCGGCGGCGTCTGGTGGTCTAGGTCGTTCTGGTGGGGGTAATGGCGATCGGCCCGGCGCCGCAGCGGATCGTGACCGTTTGCGGGTTGCTGGGCTGACGTCGGCGAGGTCGGCGCGGGGTGTGGTAGAGCTCGCGGGCGATGTAGCGCTTGGGGCAGCGGATGATCTCGGGTTTGATCAAGCCCTCGGCGGTGCGGCGGTTGGCGTAGGCGCGGGTGCGAGTGCAGTAACGCAGCCGGTAGACGGCGATCAGGTGGAGTGCATGCACGGAACGCGGCAAGCGTCGGCGGTGAATTCATTAACTGACCGCGTCGCCCCGGTATAGCTGTCGCAGGCTGCTCAGCAGTAGAGCCGAGCCGCACGCCGCCCCGACGACTAGAGCGATGGCGACTCCCTCGCCGCCCAGCCACAGCCCGAGCGGCACACACCCGGCCAGGAAGGCCACGAGGTTGACGATCTCGGCACGCGTCCCCACGCGTGGCTCGCCGGCGCCGCGCATGACGTCGACGGTGATGCGCTTCATCGATAGCAACCAGCCGGCCACGAGCAGTAGCTCGGCGATCGGGATCGACGGTTTGAAGGCGGAGCCGAACAGGGCGGGGATCGCGACGATCACGAAGCCGCACAGCGCGACGGTCACTGAGGTCAGGATCAGTGCGGCGAGCATCATCGTGTGCCGGATGGCGGCGCGAAGCGCCTGGGGATCCTGATGGCGCGCGATCTCCGGCGTCGCGCTCAATCCGATGTTCATTGCCACCATGCGGCCGAAGTTCGTGAATGCGGCGCCGACGACGTAGATCCCCAGCGCGCTTGGGGAGAGCAGGAAGCCGACAACGAGCTGGTCGAGCCTGAAGGTATCGACTGGCGAGACGTACCCGAGATAGCCACGACGGCCGAACGCGAGCAGCTCTCGGCGCGCCTCGGTTTCGCCCAGGCGATCGATCACCGAGTCGGTCGCGGCGATCGTCCGCGTTGTCATCAAGCCACGGCGCAGCGCGCAGAGCCCCCCAACCATCAGCCCGCCGACCGACATCGTGACCACAGCCGTTAACGAATCGACGTCGAAGGCGAACAGGCCCACGAGGCCCAGCGCGTACACGGCGGGCCCGACTGTGCGGAAGAGGGCAACCGTGCCATGATCACGGGCACCGAGCAGCAGCGCGAACCCGTAATCGCCGAACAGGCCCGCGGGCATGAACATCAGGCTGATGAGCGCGGCAGTTAAGATCGGCGCACCCGAGATCGCCGTATAGCCGATGATTACGCTGGCGTTGATGACGAACAGGATGGAGATCTGCCACGCTGCCGCCCGGCGAAGCAACGTTACGAGCTCGCGGCCACCGATGCGCTGCGATGAGAGGTAGTAGGTGGCAGCCAGCGACATCCCGACTGCCCCGAGTTGGCCGATGGCCGACGGCCAAGCCGTGAGGATCGCGGCGTAACCCCGGCCCTCGGGCCCCAACAGCCGCGCGCTGAGCGTGCCGCTGACGAGCAGCGCAAACTGCACGCCCACGGCCGCGCCGACGTTGTGCAGCATCGGCCCGCGCCGCAGCGCGCGGGCCACGCGCGTGACGCGCCCGCCGGGTGGCGCCTTGGGCGTCTCTGTCGATTCGCTGCTCGTCATCAGGGCCGCGGCCGGTTGCGGCGCCATGAACGCACCGTCGTTCCGGAGCGTACCGGGCGGGTTCTACCGTGGTGTGATGCAGCGCACATCAGCGAACATTGCCCGGCCGCAGCGCGCGGTGGAACGCACGCCCGGCACGCGGCGTTGCGCCCCCGAGGCGCGCGTGATAGACGTTGAGGGCAACCTTGCGCGCAGAGAAGATCATCATTTACCGGCTCGGGAGCTTGGGCGACACCGTCGCTACTGTTCCATGCTTCCATCTCATCGAGCGGACATACCCGGAGGCGGAGCGCGTCGTCCTGACGAATATCCCAGTCTCGAGCAAGGCGGCGCCG
>JBBQJX010000277.1:0-3362 GCA_038326295.1 Sphingomonadales bacterium | reverse complement strand
CAGCCCGCGCGCTTCACGCCCGGCTGACCATCGTCGATCTGCACGAGGACACGCTGCTGTGGAAGCGCGACATGGCGCGCTCGGCCACACGCGGCCATGTCGATCTACCCCGGCTCGAGGCGGGCAATGTCGCGCTCAGCGTCTTCAGCTCGGTCACCAAGACCCCGCGCGGGCAGAATTACGAACGCAACTCGGACCGAACCGACAACATCTGGATCGTGGCGCTCGCGCAGCTCCAGCCGCCGCGCACCTGGTTCTCGCTCCTCGAGCGCAGCCTGTGGCACGCCGAGAAGCTGCGGCGCGTGGCGGCGGCTGACCCCGCGGTCCGCATCATCCGCACCCGCGCCGACCTCGACCGCGCGCTCGCCGACCGTGCAACCGGCAAGGTCCGCCACCTCGCGCTGCTGTCGATCGAGGGGATGCACGACATGGAAGGCCGCTTCGAGAACCTCGACGTGCTGATGCGCGCGGGTTTTCGCATGGGCGGTCTCGTCCACTTTTTCGATAACGAACTCGCCGGATCGATGCATGGGGAGCACAAGGGCGGCCTCACCCCGTTCGGCCGCCGCGTCGTCGCCGCGATGGAGGACAAGGGCATGATCGTCGATGTCGCGCACGCCAGCCACGCCACGGTCGCCGACGTGCTCGCCATCGCGCGCAAGCCCGTCGTCTTCAGCCACGGCGGCGTCAAAGGCACCTGCGACACCAACCGCAACCTCACCGATAACGAGATCCGCGGCATCGCGCGCACCGGCGGCGTGATCGGCATCGGCCTGTGGGATGTGGCAAGCTGCTCGAAGGATCCGGCGGGCGCGGCGAAGGCAATGCGCTATGTGCGCGATCTGGTCGGCATTCAGGCGGTCGCGCTGGGAAGCGATTTCGATGGCGCGGTGGCCGAGCCGTTCGACGTGAGCGGGCTCGTCGCGCTGACGCAGGCGCTGCTCGACCAAGGGTTCACGCCCGACGAGGTCCGCGCCGCGATGGGCGGCAACGCGCTGCGCGTGCTGCGCGCCGATCTGCCGCCGGGCTGAGCGGGCGGGCGGCGTGGATCGGTTCGAAGGCGGCACTCCGCTGCCCGCGCGACTGCGCGGCGGCAGCATCGCGCTCGGCAATTTCGATGGCTTCCATCTGGGCCATCAGGCGGTGGTGCGCCGCGCGGTCGAACGCGCGCGCGCCGACGGCCGCCCCGCGCTCGTGGGCACCTTCGATCCGCACCCCGCGCGGCTGTTCACCCCCGCGCTCGAACCGATTGCACTCACGACGATGGACCAGCGCCTCGCGCTGATGGCGGACGCGGGTGTGGACGCGGCGATCGTCTGGCACTTCGACCGCGCGCTCGCGAGCGTGAGCGCGGCCGGGTTCATGCGCGCGCACATCGCCGACGCACTAGGCGTCTCGCACGTGGTCACCGGCTGGGATTTCACCTTTGGCGCCAAACGCGGCGGCAGCGCGGCGCTGCTCGCCGAGGCCGGACCCGCGCTCGGCTTCACCGCGCAGGCGCTCGGCGCGGTGATGCTCGATGGCGCACCGGTCTCGTCGACCCGCGTGCGCGAGGCGCTGCGCGACGCGCGCCCCGATGCGGCCGCGCGATTGCTGGGGCGGCCGTTTACCATCGTCGGCACAGTCGAACATGGCGCAAAACTCGGCCGCACATTGGGCTTCCCCACCGCCAATTTGCGGCTGGGCGATTATCTGCGCCCCGCCTACGGCGTGTATGCGGTGCGCGTGGTCCTGCCCGATGGCACGCGGCGCGGCGGCGTCGCCAACCTGGGCATCCGCCCGATGTTCGATCCGCCCGTCGAGCTTCTGGAAACGTACATCTTCGATTTCGAAGGCGATCTCTACGGCCAGACACTCGGCATCGAACTCATCGCCTACCTCCGCCCCGAGTGGAAACTCGATGGGCTGGACGCGCTGGTAAAGCAGGTGGAGGCGGACAAAGCGGCGGCACGCGCAGTGCTCGCTAGCGGCTGACGTTCCCTCTCCCTGCCTCGCCGTGCTCGGCTGTCCCTCCCCCCGATAGGGGGAGGGTGGACGGGCGGCGCGGTCTCCCCTCCCCCTATCGGGGGGAGGGAAATGCGACCGGAGGGAGCGAGGGAGAGGGAGCGCTGTTCCCAATTCGCACCCGCATCCCCTCCACCCGCAGCCGCCCCTCCGCCAGCCACCGCACCGCCAGCGGGTACAGCCGGTGCTCCGCCGCCAGCACGCGCGCCGCCAAAGTCTCCGCCGTATCGTCGTCCTCAACCGCCACCGCCGCCTGCGCCACGATCGGCCCCTCGTCGAGTTCGGGCCGGACCAGATGCACCGTGCAGCCGTGCACCTTCACGCCCGCCGTCAGCGCGCGCGCATGCGTATCCAGCCCCCGGAACGCGGGCAGCAGCGAGGGGTGAACATTCAGCAGCCGGTCCGGCCAGGCCGCAATGAACCCCGGCGTCAGCAGGCGCATAAAGCCCGCCAGGCACACCAGATCCACCCCGCGCGCGCGCAGCCGCGCCAGCAGCTCGGCCTCGAATGCCTCGCGCGTTCGCCCTCGGCTCGCCACCACCTCGGTCGGGATGCCCATCGCCGCCGCCGCCGCCAGGCCGCCCGCATCCGCGCGGTTGGCGATCACCACCGCGAT
This sequence comes from Sphingomonadales bacterium, assembly GCA_038326295.1. GTDB lineage: Bacteria > Pseudomonadota > Alphaproteobacteria > Sphingomonadales > Sphingomonadaceae > JAVVHE01. The sequence goes on along the minus strand of JBBQJX010000277.1, from coordinate 742 downwards.
CCGCGCGGGATAATCCGCCGCCGTCGCCGCGCGCGCCAGCGCCTCCATGTTCGAGCCGCGCCCTGAGATCAGCACGCCGACCGCCAGCTTATCCAACCGGCGCTTCCCACTCGAAGGGCTGGCTCCACACGCCCGCATTGCCGCGCACGCTGCACCCGCGCGCCCCCGCCCCGATTCGCCCGATCGCCCACGCGGTCTCGCCTGCGGCCGCCAGCGCGTCCAGCACGTCGTCGCGCGCAGCCTGCGCGACCACCGCCACCAGCCCGATGCCGCAGTTGAACGTGCGCGCCAGCTCGGTCGGGCTCAGCGTCGCACTCGCGCGCAGCCACTCGAAGAGCGGCGGCAACCCCCATGTCCCCGCATCGATCCGCGCCTGACACCCCTCGGGCAGCACGCGCGGCACATTCTCCAGCAGGCCACCGCCGGTAATATGCGCCAGCGCCTTCAGCCACCCGCTGCGCGCCAGCGGCAGCACCGCCGCCACATAAATCCGCGTCGGCTCCAGCAGCACGTCCGCCAGCGTCGCTCCGCCCGCAAACGGCGCGGGTGCGTCGAGCCTCGCCCCCGTATCCGCCAGGATCCGCCGGATCAGGCTATACCCGTTCGAGTGCGCGCCCGAGGATGCCACACCGATCAGCACGTCCCCCGGAACCACGCCCGCGCCGGTCAGCTGCTGGCCCCGCTCGACCGCACCCAGGGCAAAGCCAGCCAGATCGTAATCGCCCGGCGCATACATGCCCGG
>JBBQJX010000276.1:0-3365 GCA_038326295.1 Sphingomonadales bacterium | reverse complement strand
GCGCGCAAGAAACTGTTTGCCGAACTGGTGCTCGCCAATGTGCCGCTCGCGGCGCTGATCCGCCACGTGCTCGACGAGCGCCCCAGCCACCGCGCCCGCCTCGCCCGGTTCCACGAGGAACTCGAAGATTACATGAGCGAGGACTATGCCGAGGAAACGCTCCGCGCGGTGATCGACTGGGGCCGCTTCGGCGAAGTGTTTTCCTATGACGAGGCGAGCGAGACGTTCAGTCTGGAGAACCCGGTTTAGATGCTCGCTTGCGCATTGATCATGCGCAAGCCATCTGTGCAAAACAGCTAAAGGGGCCGGGAATGCGATCCACTGCGATGAATACCGGACCCCGGGCGGCAACGAACGTCTCGCTAAACGCTGGGCTGGTGGCCGAAGCGAAAGCGCGGGGCATCAACATCTCCCAGGCGTGCGAGCGCGGTCTCGATGCGCAAGTGGCTCTGTCACGCGAAAAGGCGTGGCGGGCGGAGAACGCCGACGCGATCGCTGCCTATAATGACTGGGTCGACGAGCATGGACTGCCGCTGGCCGATCTGCGCCTGTTCTAGTGGCACGCTTCGATGTTTATCGAGGCAAGGGGAGGCCCGACCTGCTGCTGGATTGCCAATCCAACCTGCTGCACGATCTAAAAACGCGGTTCGTGGTCCCATTGCGTCCGCTCGACCGCGCACCTCCGCCGACGAACCGTTTGAACCCGGTATTCGTGATCGAGCAGCAATCGTGGATTATGATGACGCAGGCCGCGGCCGCTGTATCGGTACGCGAACTTGGTCCGCTGGTGGTCTCCATGATCGAGGAGGATTTCGCGATCGCCAACGCCCTCGATCTGTTGATCTACGGCGTTTGATCGCTACGGCCGCGCGTCATCGCCACGCTCGCACAGGCCGCTCCGCGCCCTCGTAGCCCCCGTGCCAGCGCCCGGTTGAACCTCTGCGTATCCAGCCGGTCTTCCTCGCGGAAGTCCTGACCACGCATCGCGGCCTGCCAAAAGGCGGCGCTGCGAAGCGGCGGGCGGCAGGCGGCGCTGGCGACAGCCTCGGGCGGCAGCGGCAACCGCGTGGTGCGCAGCGCTTCGGGTACGCGCGCGCGAAACGTCCACGCCGCCCCCGCGCGCGGATCGAACACGTCCGCCATCGGCGCGGCCATCGCGTCGTTCAGCCCCATCGGTGCAAGCCCCAGCACGTCCTCGATCGTGCGGACCATCGATACCGTGGTGTAGTGCGTGCTCACCACCGCGCCACGTTTCACATACGGCCCGACCACAAACGCGATCGATCGGTGCGCGCTCACATGATCGGGGCCGTCCTGCGCATCGTCCTCGATCACGAAGACCAGCGTGGTCGCAGCGAACCTCGACCGGGCGACCTTTTCCACAATGCGCGCGAGCGCGTAATCATTGTCCGCCATCTGCGTCTCGACGGTATTCACCCCATCGGTGCCCGTGGCGAACGCGCCGAAATGATCGTTGGGCAGGCGGATCAGGGAGAGCTGGGGGAGACCGCCCCTCGCCACATAGCCGTCGAATTCGCGCTCCCATTCGCGAAAGCGCCAGTAATCGGGCAGCGCGAGATCGAAGCCGCGATAATAGAGGTCGGTGTACGGCGCGAGCGCGGGCTTGGCGGGGAAGAAGACCGGCGTGCGTGCCTTGAACGGTTCGCGCAGCACGGGAATGCGCAGGCCCGTGCTGGCGGGAACGAAATAGCGGCTAAGATCGCCATAAAAGCCGTAGTTGCGGATCGATTTGCCCGCCCGCAGAGCGGCGTTCCACAGATAGCCCTCGCCCACTTCGCCCCCCGGCCCGTCGGGCGCGGCGACGTCGGCCGTGCCCGCCAGCAGATCGGGATCGGCTGGCGTACCCGGGTTGGCGACACGGCGGGCGGGGCTCGCAAGGCCCACATTGACGCCCCGATTGGTCCCCTCGCTATCGTAGCTCAGCCCGCGATCCGCATAGTTCACCGGCGCGTTGCGCTCGACATAGTCGGTGGTGCGCGCCGCCGTTGTCCAGTTCCAGCCGGTGTTCGACGATTCGCCCGAATCCTCGAACCAGTCGAGCGTGACGAACTCGCGCGCGAGCGCGTGGTGGTTGGGGCTGTATGCCTCGCCCAGCAGCGTCAGCTTCGGATCGCCGTTGCCGCGCCCCAGATCGCCCAGCACCTGATCGTAACTGCGGTTCTCCTTCACGATGTAAAGCACATGGCGAATGTGCGCGCGCAGGAACGCCATTGTCGCATCCGCGCGCGCCGCGCCCGACGTTCCCGGATAGTGGTTGTTCGACGCCACCTGACGCGTCAGTCGGCCGAGCGCGGGCGGGGAGGGGAGGGGGAGCGTGGTCAGCCCGCCCTTTTCCAGTTGCCAGACATACTGATTCGCGCCCTCGCACGCCTGCACTGCGGGCGCGCCATGCTCGTTGCGGCAGCCTTGGCGGTTGGGGCCGGGCGGGCTCTTGCCGTTCGTGACGAACAGGCGGCCGTCGGAGTGGATGGCGACGGCGGTCGGGTACCAGCCGGTGGGGATCAGGCCGATGGTGGCGGACCGGGCGGGGCGGTCCTCCGCGTCGCGACGGCGCGGCGCGGGAAGGCCGCGCGCGGCGCGCGACAGCGCGACCAACGCCACGGCATTCTGCCCGCCGTTCGAAACGAACATCGTTGCCCCATCGGGCGATAGCGCCAGCGCGTTGCTGTTCACGCCGCCCAGCCTCCCGGCATCGGGCAGGATCGCGCGCGGAGCCACGGTGGGGGTGCGCTCGACCACGCGATCGGTGTGGATATCGAGCGCGAGGAGCGCGTCCTGGTTGTCGAGCGTGGCGTAGAGCCGGGAGCCGCGTGCGACGAGGGCGGTCGGCTGACCCCGGACGGGGATGCGCGCGGTGACACCGAGACCGGTCGGGCCGACGGCGAGCGCGATCAGCTCGCGGTCGCGCTGGCTCGCGACATAGGCCCGGGTGTTCGACGCCCAGGCGAGCGCGCGCGGGTAGGTGCCGCCGGGTTTCCCCGCGCGCGCGGGATCGGACTTGCCGGGCCGGAGATCCTGCTCGACGATCGGTTTCCATGCGGCCAGGTCGATCAGCGTGACGCTATCATTGTACTGATTGGACACCAGCGCGCGCGCGCCATCGGGACTGAGCGCCACGGCACCGGCGGCGGGCTTGACCTTGATCCCCAGCCCCGCCGCATGGCCGAGCGCGAGGCGGCGCGTCTCGGCCCAGCGCTCGCCGGTGCGGCCGATCTCGATCAGCGCGTCATCCACCCCGCCGCTCACGTAAATTCTTTTGCCCGAAGGCGACCACGCGACACCCCAGAGAGCATTGGCGAGCGGGACGGCCTGTAGCAGCCGGGGCACGGGGCCGCGCACGTCGT
>JBBQJX010000275.1:0-3366 GCA_038326295.1 Sphingomonadales bacterium | reverse complement strand
GCAGAACCAGCATCCGCTCCAGTGCACGATGGAGAAGGCGTGATCGACGAAAAGCCGCGCTGGCAATACCGCTATCAGAACTTTAGCCGTGCTTTCTCCCTGTTACGGGAAGCCGTCGATCTTGGTTATGAGCGCGAGATGTCGCCGCTCGAACGCGAAGGCATGATCCAGAGATTCGAGTATTGCCTTGATCTGGCGTGGAAGACGATGAATGAAATCCTCGACGAGGAAGGCGTCGAGATCGCCTTGGCTACGCCCAGAACCGTGGTTCGCGCGGCCTTTGTCGCGGGACTGATCGAGAATGGTCCAGAGTGGATGGCAGCGCTGGACGCGCGCAACAAGATGTCGCACGTCTATAGCTTTGACGCGTTCGAACAGGTGGCGGGTGAAGTTCGCGATCGGTATTTTGCTTTGTTCGATGCTCTCCACGACAAGCTGTTGAGCATGATCGTGCAAGCAGGGTGAGCCTCCCGATGGCATCGACGGCGGACTGTGACATCATCGCCGACGTCCTGTCGCCCTGGGCGGGGCGAGTCGAGCGTGTGGCACTGTTCGGTTCGCGAGCGACCGGGAAGGCGCGGCCGAATTCGGATTACGACATCGTGTTATATGGCGCTTTGACGCAGGCGGATGTGGACCGCATCTGGACGCGGTTTACAGAAAGTGCGTTGGCGGTTCCGGTCGATGTGATTGCCTATGATCTGCTCCGTCATGCGCCGCTCAAGGCGCATATCGATCTCGTCGCGATCGATCTCGCCCTGCCCGCGTATCCTGAACGAGCGGACTGACTACCGCCGCCCGCGATCCTCTGTGCGCCGGGCCTTCTTGGTAATCGTGCGCATCGCGTCTGCATGTGCCCCCGCGAGGATCGGCCCGCATGCGCTCGTCTTGCCGTCGCCCAGATCGATGAAGGGCGCGAGTGCGGCGAACGGCGTCGCCACCACGCCCAGCACCACCGCCGCGCCCGCGCGCGTCAGCAGCTCGCCGCTGATCGGGTTCACGCGCGTTTTGGCGAAATAGCCGCCCAGCCGGATCGGCGACTGGCCCGAAAAGATGCTGAACCGCTTGCTGTCCGCCTTGATCTTGAGCGCCAGCGATTCGTCGGCGAAGCGGAACCCGCCGGTCGCCCGGATCGCGGTCCGGTCGCCATCGATCAGGATCGGGTCAGCCGTGGCCGCGCCGTCTTTCACCGTGAACGCGATCAACCCGCAGCGCACGTTGGTCGGCCTTTTGAGCGTTTTGCTCAGGAAGGATTCGAGGTAGCGCCCGAGATTCAGCTCGGCCAGTTCGGAGCCGCCGAGCGCGAGCGTGCCGCCGGGCATCACTACGGCAATCCGGCCCGACGCGCTGGCGAGCGACCGGTGCATCGTATCGCCGTAGCCCCGGAGCTGAAGCCGCGCATGCATCGTGCCCGTCGTGCCCGCAAGCGGCACGTGGAACGCGTTAAGCAACTGCGGGATGGGGGTGCGGCCAAGGCGGAAATCATAATCGGTGACTACCGGCGAGACGCGTGCGTTGAGCGTCACCTCGCCGGTAAACCGCCCGCCCGCCACCGTCAGATCGAGCGGGGCGAGGCGCAGGCGACGATGATCGAGGTCCACCCCCATCACCAGGTCCGAAATCGGCAGCGATCCCGTGCGCACGGCGGCGGCGCGGTAGCGCACGCGGGCGTCGAACAGCTTCAAACTTTCGCTCGCCAGATGCGCGTCGGGGATCACACGCGGCGCGCCGCCGACCGTCTTGATTGCCGTTCCCCGATTGAGAGCGGCGGGATCGAAGCCGATCCACGGCCCCACATCGAGGATATCGAGCTTGCGGCTGGAGAGATCGCCCACGATCAGCAGCCGATTGTTCGGCAGGGAGAGCGTCGCGCGGCCCGCGATGTCGCTGTCTCCGAAACCGCCGCCGATGCGCGTGAAGCGCCACTCGATCCCGTGTTTGGTCAGGTTCGAGGTCAGATCGTAGCTCCGCGTCGTCACCGCCGTCACGCCCAGCAGCCCCAGCGGCGTGTTGAAATCGCGCCCTCGCGCATGGAGCTTCAGGTCCGCGCCTTCGAGCACCGTCGCACCCGGGAGCGTCCCCGTCACATCGATCCGCGCGTCGCCCACCTGCACATGCGCTTCGAGCGGATTGCGCCCGCCCGCCAGCGTCGCGTTGGGCGCGAGCAGGCGGCCCTGCAGTGCGAAAGGCTTGCCATGAGCCTGGCCCCTGCCCTTGAAGCCGATCGCGCCGTCGATCCGGCTGTTTGCCCCCGCAATGTCGCCGACCTCCACGCCAAGTGTCAGCGCGAGCGCGGGATCGGCGTAATCGAGGTGCGTGTCGGTCACGCCCAACCGCTCGATTGCGGGGATCGCGGGCGGTTCGGCCGATTTCGGCCCGAACGTCCATGTGTTCTTGCGGGTGCGGTTCCACTCGAGGTCCGCGCGTCCGCCGTCGAGCGTCACATAGCGAAACCGTCGCGTACCCAAGATCAGCGGCAGCGTGTGCAGCTCCAGCTCCAGCCTGCGCCCCTCGAACAGTTGCGGCCGTTTCGCCCACGGCGGATTACCCACGCTCAGGCCATCGGCGCGGAAGTGCACATGCGGATTGAGATACAGCTCGAACGCCCCCGCCACGCGCACCGGCCGTTCGGCATAGCGCGATGCGTACTTCTCAAAATACGGCTTCAGGAACCGCCCCTTGGTAATCCAGAGGATCGTATAGATCAGTACGAGAAATCCGAGCAGTGTGACGATCAGCGCCAGCAGGCTGTGCAGACCGGTGTGAATGGGATCGCGGCGCGGCCGGACAGGAAATGCGGTCGCCATGCACGGCTATACGGGCGGGCGGCGGCGGCGGTTCCGGCGTGGCGCGAACGATGCCGCGCTTGACCTTCGCGCCCCCGCCGCCGAGCGTGTTCGGATGGGGAACCGTAAAACACAGATCGTAATCGTCGGCGGCGGCGCGGGGGGGCTGGAACTCGCGCGCAAGCTCGGCGCGCGGTACGGGCGCGAGGCCCACGACATCATTCTGGTCGAAAAGAACCGCACTCACATCTGGAAGCCGCTGCTGCATGAGGTGGCGGCGGGATCGCTCGACGCCAATCTGGACGAGGTCGGCTATCGCAGCCACTGCCACCGGTGGGGCTACCGCTACTTCTACGGCCGCTGCGAGGGGGTGGATACGCGGGCGCGCGAGGTCCTGATCGCGCCGCTGCTCGATGACGATGGCAGCGAGCTGATCGCGCGCCACCGCGTGCGCTACGATTATCTGGTGCTCGCGATGGGATCGGTCGGCAATGATTTCGGCACGCCGGGCGCGCGCGCGAACTGCATCTTTCTGGACGACCGCGTGTCCGCCGATCGCTTCCGCAACAAGCTGCTCGAT
>JBBQJX010000274.1:0-3374 GCA_038326295.1 Sphingomonadales bacterium | reverse complement strand
CCGCGCCGCAACCGCATCATCTCGGGGTTGAGCCTTGGGGTGGTGGTGATCGAGGCGGCGCTGCAATCGGGAAGCCTGATTACCGCGCGCTTCGCGGGCGAACAGGGGCGCGACGTGATGGCGGTGCCGGGATCGCCGCTCGATCCGCGTTCGGCGGGGGGCAACGGCTTGATCCGCGAGGGAGCGGTGCTGGTCGGCTCGGCCGCCGACGTGCTCGACGCGGTGCGGCCGTTCGCGGCGCGCGAGGTCCGGACGCGTGCGGTGGCCGAGCCGGTGGCGGACTTCACGCCCTCGCCGCGCGACATCGACCGCGTGGTGGCGCTGCTCGGGCCGACGCCGGTGGGTGTGGACGAGATCGCTCGGCAATCGGGACTGCCTGCTGCGGCGCTGGGCGTGTTGTTGATCGATCTGGAGTTGACGGGGCAACTGGAACGGCACGCGGGCGGGCGGGTTGCGTTGGCGGCGTGATGGAACGGAGACGCAGCGATGGCCAAGAACGACGCCGACGATAGCGCCGGGGCCGAGGCCGAGGCCGAGGCGGTCGATTTCGGGCCGACGCAGGGCCTGATCGGTGGCGGGACGATGGTGGCAGCGGCGGGCTTCGTGCTGGCCATCGCCGCGCATCCGCGCTGGATGGGGCCGTTGCTGCTGGTTGTGGGACTGGCGGCGGCGGCTGCCGGTGTGTTGCGCATGATCCGCTACCGTCGCGCGCGCGCGGGCGTCAAGCGAACGGGTTGACGATGGTGAGCCGGTTATCGATGATGAGGCCCGCATGCATGTCTTCGGACAGGAACGTGTCGGCGCCCGCGAGGAGGGCGGCGGAGATCATCATGGAATCGTAAATTTGCAGCCGATATTGTTCGGCAACGCGCAGGCCGGTGACGTGCGTGGCAAGCGTCACGGGATGCACCGGCTGCTCGACGGTGAGGATGTCCGCGATTGCCAGACTGAGCTCGTTCCAATCCATCTTCAGCTTGCGACGAGCGGCGAGCGCGAACTCATTCAGTGCCTGCACGCTCGTTTGCCACGGTCCACGCAGGATTGTGTTTGCGCGCTCCGCGCGAGGGTCGTCAGAAGACGCGTAGACCAGCACGTTTGAGTCAATAAAGGGAGAGGGCATCAGCCACGCTCATCAGGATCATTCCGGTCGATTTTCCAATCGGGCGGCAACACCCATCGGCGCGCTGCGATCCGGGCGAGCGCGCGCTGGCGGGCATCTTCGCGCATGATCGCAAGTTCCTTTGGCGCGGCGTTACGAACGATGACCTCGTCACCTTCGACTATGCCCATGCTCTGTACCAAGTCGGCGGGCAGACGAACTGCGAGGCTGTTACCCCAGCGCGCGACTTTCATGAGCGATCGCGCTGGATATACATCACGTGGACGTATATTATTCCCTGTCACCGCGCAACCCCCTCTCCCCCCGCCCTTGCCGCCCCCCACATCGGGCGCGTAGGGCGCACCGCCCGGGAGACGCGCAGCTTATGGACCTCGTCATCGTCGAATCGCCCGCGAAGGCCAAGACGATCAACAAATATCTGGGCCCGAACTACAAGGTGCTCGCGAGCTACGGGCATGTCCGCGATCTGGAGGCGAAGGACGGCGCGGTCGATCCGCAAGCCGATTTCGCGATGCGCTGGATCGCAAGCGCGGACCGCGCCAAGCAGCTGAAAGCCATCGCCGACGAGGTGAAAGGCGCGGATCGGCTGATCCTGGCAACCGATCCCGACCGCGAGGGCGAGGCGATCAGCTGGCATCTCTTCGAGTGGCTCAAGGGCCGCAAGGCGCTCCCCGGCCATGTCGAGCGCGTGACGTTCAACGCGATCACCAGGGATGCCGTGACGACCGCGATGCGCAGCCCGCGCGCGCTCGATCAGGATTTGATCGACGCCTACCGGGCGCGGCGCGCGCTCGACTATCTGGTGGGGTTCACGCTTTCCCCCGTGCTGTGGCGCAAGCTGCCGGGGGCCAAATCGGCGGGGCGCGTCCAATCGGTGGCATTGCGCCTGATCGTCAGCCGCGAGCGCGAGATCGAGGCGTTCCGGCCGCAGGAATATTGGTCGGTCATCGCGACCATGGACCGCGCCAGCATCAAGTTCCCCGCGCGGCTGACCGAATGGCGGGGCCGCAAGCTCGACAAGTTCGCGCTGGGTGAGGCGGGCACCGCCAATCAGGCGAAAGCGGATGTCGAGGCCGCCACGTTCACGGTCGCGAGCGTCGAGCGCAAGCCCGCGCAGCGCAGCCCGTACCCGCCGTTCACCACGTCGACGCTCCAGCAGGAGGCCGCGCGCAAGCTCGGCATGACGGCGGCCAATGCGATGCGCAGCGCCCAGTCGCTCTACGAGGCGGGGCTGATCACCTACATGCGCACCGACGGCGTGAGCATGGCCCCCGAGGCGGTGAGCGCCGCGCGCGCCGAGATCGAACGCATGGAGCGCGAGTGGGAGCGCACCGACCGGACCTTCCCCGAAGGCGGCGAGCGCTATCTGCCCGCCAAGCCGCGCCACTATGAGAACAAGACCAAGAACGCGCAGGAAGCGCACGAGGCAATCCGGCCGACCGATTTCGCCACGCGCGAGGGCGGATCGGGCGAGGACGGGCGGCTGTACAGGCTGATCTGGCAGCGCGCTTTGGCCAGCCAGATGGCGAATGCCCGCTTCGAGCGCACCGCGATCGAACTGGCGGACGCGACCCAGCAACACAAACTCCGCGCGACGGGGCAGGTGCAGCTCTTCGCGGGCTTCCTCAAGCTCTACGAGGAGGGCCGGGACGATCCCGAGGAGGAGGGCGAGGGCGTGCTCCCCGCGCTCGCGGTGGGCGAACAACCCGCGACCAGCAAGGTGGACGCCGAGCAGCATTTCACGCAGCCCCCCCCGCGCTTTTCGGAGGCCTCGCTGGTCAAACGGCTGGAGGAGCTAGGGATCGGCCGTCCCTCCACCTACGCATCGATCCTGCAGACGCTGCGCGACCGGGAATATGTGCGCATGGACGCCAAGCGCTTCCTGCCCGAGGACAAGGGGCGGTTGGTGACCGCCTTCCTCGAGCGGTATTTCGAGCGTTACGTGAGCTACGACTTCACCGCCACCTTGGAAGCGCGGCTCGACGACGTCGCCGATGGCACGACCGACTGGAAACAGGTGCTGCGCGATTTCTGGACCGATTTCCATCCCGCCGCCGATGGTGTGATGGCGATCATGCCGTCCGAAGTCACCCAGGCGCTCGATGAGTTTCTGGGCGATTACCTGTTCCCCGCGCTTCCCGATGGCGGCGATGCGCGACTGTGCCCGCTCTGCGCGCTCGGCCATCTGCACCTGAAGGGCGGCCGCTCGGGCGCGTTCATCGGCTGCGATCGCTATCCCGAATGCCGCTACACG
>JBBQJX010000273.1:0-3383 GCA_038326295.1 Sphingomonadales bacterium | reverse complement strand
CAGCTCATGGCGCGCGCCGCGCCCCACGCCGTGTTCCTCCACTGCCTGCCCGCGCACCGCGGCGAGGAGGTCTTGGACGCGGTGATCGATGGCCCCATGTCGGCGGTCTGGGACGAGGCGGAAAACCGCCTCCACATACAGAAAGCCATCCTCCTGTGGGTCATGAACCTGATCGGCTGAAGCCGAACGGCGCGTACGCCGATCGCGCCACCCCCTCCGCCCCTTCGGGGCACCTCCCCCGCTTTGCGGGAGAGGAGGGAACCCTTCTCTCCCGCAAAGCGGGGGAGATGTCGGCAACGCCGACAGAGGGGGCCTCGCCACCCGGCCAATCCGATGTCCTCACCGCCTTCAGCCTCCCCACGCGCAACGCCCGCGGCCGCATCGTGCGCCTCGGCCCGACGCTCAGCCACATCCTCGCCGCGCACGCCTACCCGCCGCCGCTCGCGCGCCTGCTCGCCGATGCGCTCGTGCACACAGCCCTGCTCGGCGCGATGCTCCGCCCCAGAGAGGGTCAGCTCACGCTCCAGATCCAGGCCAAGGGCGCGGTGGTCGATCTGATCGTCTGCGATTGGCGCGACGGCAAGCTGCGCGGCTATCTGCGCCACGATGCCGAGCGTCTGGGGTACCTCGGCAAGAACCCCTCGCTGAAAGCCCTGCTCGGCCGCGGCTATCTCGCCATCACGCTCGATCAGACGCAGTCCGCCGAACGCTATCAGGGCATCGTGCCGCTCGAAGGCACCACGCTCGCCCAGATGGTCGAAACCTATTTCGCCCAGTCCGAACAACTGCCCACGCTCATCCGCACCGCGTCCGAAGGCGGCATCGCCGGCGGCCTCATCGTCCAGCATCTGGCGCGCCGCGAGCTCGATGGCGAACGCCTGTCGGTCGCCGCCGAACATCCCGATTGGGATCACGTCCGCGCGCTCGCCAGCACGATCAAGCCCGAGGAACTCACCGACGCCACCCTCCCGCTCGATGCGCTCCTCTGGCGGCTGTTCAACGAGGATGAAGTCCGCGCGCTGCCCCCCATCGCCATCGGCAATGCGTGTCGCTGCTCGGTCGCCCACTTCGCCACCGTCCTCGCCCGCTTCCCCGAAGAAGAACGCGCCGAAATGCGTGGCGAAGACGGCCTGATCGGCGTCGACTGCGAATTCTGCGCCACCAGCTACCGGGTGGCGGTTTGACCCCCCCTCACCCTCGCTCCGCTACGCTCCCCATTTCCCTCCCCCCTCCGGGGGAGGGTAGAAAGAACGAACAGCCCCACCCTCCCCCTCAAGGGGGGAGGGAAATGCGACCGCAGGGAGCGAGGGAGAGGGAGCGCGCGCGCCGCGCGGAGCCCCCCCGCCCGTGACCCGCCCCCACATCGTCCTCCTCTCGGGCGGCCTCGATTCCACCGTCGCCGCCACCATCGCCCGCGCGCAGGGCCACCCGCTGATCGCGCTCACCATCGATTACAACCCGCGCCACCGCATCGAACTCGCCGCCGCCGCCAGGGTCGCCCACGCGCTCGGCATCGCCCGCCACATCGTCCTGCCGCTCGATCTGCGCCAATTCGGCGGCTCCGCGCTCACCGCCGAGATCGCCGTCCCCAAAACCGGTGTCGAACCCGGCATTCCCGTCACCTATGTGCCCGCGCGCAACACCGTTTTCCTCAGCCTCGCGCTCGCGCTCGCCGAAGCGTCGAACGCACGCGATATCGTCATCGGCGTCAACGCGCTCGATTACAGCGGCTACCCCGATTGCCGCCCCGCCTTCATCGCCGCCTTCGAGGCCTTGGCCGCGCTCGCCACCAAAGCGGGCGACGAGGGCCAGCGCTTCACCATCCACACCCCGCTCGCGCACATGACCAAGGCAGACATCGTGCGCGAAGGGATGCGCGTCCACGCCCCGCTCGCGCTCACCTGGTCCTGCTACGATCCGCAAGACGGCCACCCCTGCCACCACTGCGACAGCTGCCGCCTCCGCGCCAAAGGCTTCGCGCAAGCCGGTGTCGCAGACCCCGCCCTCCTCTCCCGCAAAGCGGGGGAGGTGTCGGCAAAGCCGACGGAGGGGGTTCTCCTCTCCCGCAAAGCGGGGGAGGTGTCGGCAAAGCCGACGGAGGGGGTTTCGCCGCCCGAACCCCCTCCGGCGCTACGCGCCACCTCCCCCGCGATCGGGAGAGGAGGGTGACCTACGCCGTCAAGGAAATCTACCTCACCCTCCAGGGCGAAGGCTCGCAAACCGGCCAACGCGCCGTCTTCCTGCGCTTCACCGGCTGCAACCTCTGGTCCGGCCGCGAGGCAGACCGCGCCACCGCGCAATGCCAATTCTGCGACACCGATTTCGTCGGCACCGATGGCCCTGGCGGCGGCCGCTTCGAAACCGCCGCCGATCTCGCCCACGCCGTCGCCGCAACATGGGGCCCATCGCCCGAGCACCGCCTCGTCGTCATCACCGGCGGCGAGCCGATGCTCCAGCTCGACGCCGCGTTGCTCGCGGCGCTGCACGGATGCGCCTTCCGCGTCGCCGTCGAGTCCAACGGTACGATCGCGGCGTGCGCCGGCGTCGATTGGCTCACCATCAGCCCCAAGGCGGGTACATCCGTGGTGCAACGCACCGGCCACGAGCTCAAACTCGTCTATCCGCAGCCCGGTTTGCCGCCCGAAATGGTCGTCGGCTGGGCCTTTGACCATTTTTACCTGCAACCCATGGACGGCCCCGAACAGGCCGCCAACATCGCGCAAACCGCCGCTTATTGCCTCGCCACCCCCCCATGGCGGCTATCGCTGCAGACGCACAAACTGATCGGCCTGCCCTGATCGGGCTTGCACTGTAGGAACCGATCGGGTACAAAGTCTCTGCGCCAGAAATCCGCGCCCGCGTCTTCGATCGAAACCGATTACGCCGCAAAAACGCGATTCTGCGTGACCTTCGTGACCTTAGCTCCCCCTCAGGGCAGCGCCGCCTCGAACCGCGCCAGCCCCGCCTCCAGATCCCCGATCAAATCCGCCGGATCCTCCAGCCCGATACTCAACCGCACCGTCGGCCCCGCCGCCTCCCACTTGGTCGCGGTCCGCAGCGGCCTGGGGTTCACCGGCAACGCCAGGCTCTCGAACCCACCCCAGCTATACCCCATTTGAAACAGCCGAAACCCATCCACCATCGCCGCCAAACGGCCCTTCCCCGGCCGTTTCAGCGTAAAACTGAACAACCCCGTCCCCCCACTGAAGTCCCGCCTGAACACCTCATGCCCCGGACACCCCTCGAGCGCCGGATGCCGAACCCACGCCACCGCCGGGTGCCCAGCCAGCCATTTGGCCACCGCCAGCCCCCCCGCCTCATGCGCATCCAGCCGAACATGCAACGTCCGCAGCCCCCGCGCCGCCAGAAACGCATCGTCCGGC
>JBBQJX010000272.1:0-3384 GCA_038326295.1 Sphingomonadales bacterium | reverse complement strand
TTCGCGCACGGGGCGCGCGGTCAGGTCTACCGCTATTATGTCTCCGCCCCGCTCCAGCAGGGGCAATGCCGTGATCCGCGTGACGATACCATCCGCCGCGTGCCCGCCACGGTCATCGAAGCAAGACTGGCCCAGGTCCTCGGACGGCTGCTACCCTCCTCGAACGCCGACCCGCTCGCGCGCGTTGACCGGATCGAGGTCTACGCCGAGCAGCTTCACATCCTGCTTGCCGCCCCGCTGCTGGTGCCGATCCGCGCCCGGCTTGCCGCGGACGAATGTGCCGTGATCGATGAAGCCGATCCATCGCGGCTGCGTCTGAGCGTGCCGATGCGCCTGTCACTGCGCAGCGGTCGCGTTTCGATCGTGGGTAGCGAACCCGATGCGAGCCCCGGCGTCCAGCGCGATCCCGCGCTGATCAAGGCGCTGCGAGCGGCACACGCCATGGTCCGGGAAGGCAGCGATCTACCCTACATCGAGGCAGCGCCGGCGACGACCTACGCGCGCCGCATCCTGCGCCTCGCCTTCCTCGCGCCCGAGCTGCAGGCCGCGATCCTCGAAGGTCGGCAGCCGCGCGGGCTGACCGTCAGCGCCATACTGGCGACTGCGCCGCCGCTGCTGTGGAGCGAGCAAAGCGCGTCTTTCGGGGCCTGAATTCCCCGGCCTGTTATCGCGCTTAATTCGCCTGTTATTGCACCATAACAGGGCCTGTTATGACCCTGTTCCGTCGATTAACAGGAAAGTGGCATTTTGGGCTCAGAAACCGCGCGTTTCTGCCGTTCTTGCCACGCCGAATCCATCGTTTTCGGTCTCATCTCCCTGTTCTGACCCCCTAGATGCAGAGATTTCCCTGTTACCAGGGAAACTGCACCAACCAGCACACCGCCAGAGACAGGTCCCCAACCTGCCGCCAACGGCCGACGTTTCCCGGCTCTGAACCGCGATGTCGAACGGGAAGTGGGGTGAAGAACTGGCGCAAACACGGCCTGAACCGGCGTACGCCCAGTTGTTGAGACCTGTTCGGGGGGTCCGTGGCGGAGAAGGAGGGATTCGAACCCTCGAAACGGTTACCCGTTTAACGGTTTTCGAGACCGCCGCATTCGACCACTCTGCCACCTCTCCGCAAGGCGGCGCGTATAATCCGCATCCGAGGCGTGTGCCAAGGACCCTTCAACGTCGCGTCGTTTACCCTTATCTGCGACCGCTAAACTCTGGACCGCTGGATTGAACCGCATGATCGCCAAGCCCGGGGCCGCCGCCCCCCTCCCGCCCGCCCTTCCCGCCGCCGCCATTCCCGCGGCCGCCTTCGGCATCGGCGAACTCGTGCGCCACAAGCATTTCCCGTTTCGCGGCGTCATCTACGATGTCGATCCCGAGTTCGCCAATTCGGAAGAATGGTGGGAAGCCATCCCCGAACCGATCCGCCCCGCCAAGGATCAGCCCTACTACCACCTGCTCGCCGAAAACGAGGATTCGGCCTATGTCGCCTATGTCAGCCAGCAAAACCTGGTCCACGACGATAATGGCGAGCCCGTCAAGCCCCCCGCCGCCGCGCAGATCTTCGAGCCCTTCGCCGGCGGGCGCTACATGCTGCGCCGCGAACACCGCCACTAGGCCCCGCGCGCGCCCAGCGCTTGACTTTCGCGCCGCCCTCGGCCAATCGGCGTGACTTAACCCGCGCGGGTCGGTAACGCCCCGCGCGCTTCGCGTTTCAGGACCAGCCCCCATGTTCGCCATCGTCCGCTCCGGCGGGAAACAATATCGCGTCGCGGCCGACGCCGAGATCGTCGTCGATCGCCTTGCCGCCGATGTCGGCGCGCGCCTCGATCTGGAAACGCTGCTCGTGGGCGAGGGTGCCGATCTCACCACCGGCGTCGTCGCCGCCGAGATCGTCAGCCACATTCGCGGCGACAAGATCATCATCTTCAAGAAGAAGCGCCGCCACAATTACCGGCGCAAGAACGGCCACCGCAGCGAGCTGACCGTGCTGCGCATCGTCTCGCTCGGCGGTTCGGACACCAAGACGGAGGCCGATCATGGCGCATAAAAAGGCCGGCGGCTCCTCGCGCAACGGCCGCGACAGCGCGGGCCGCAGGCTCGGCGTCAAGAAGTTCGGCGGCGAGCGCGTCATCGCGGGCAACATCATCATCCGCCAGCGCGGCACCCGCGTCTATCCGGGTGCAGGCGTCGGCCTCGGCAAGGATCACACGCTCTTCGCGCTCGTCGACGGCAACGTGCTGTTCCACGCCGGCCGCCTCGGCCGCAAATACGTCAGCGTCGCCGCCAACGACCCAGCCCCGATCGCCATCGCCGCCGAATAGGCCTTGAGCGGCGGGGTTTTCCGCGTCGTCATCCACGCTCACGCGAGCACCATGTGAGATTGTTCCGCGAAGCCCTGTTTAACAGGAAAACCCTGGACGGCGCGCTTCAGCGCACACCCGTGCCGATCACCCAAGCCCAACGCGAAGCTGCGGATCGCTGGTCCGCCAACGCGCAAGACACCTTCGCCAACCGCAACGAGTCGCAACTCGAGCAACCGTTCAACCGCGAGATCGTGCAGAACCTGCTCGGCTACCGCGAGGAGGAACCCGGTCGCCCCGGCACGATGCGCGCCAAGCAGCCGATCGGTACGGGCACGGTGGATCTGGCGCTGGGCCGGTTCGCGGGCACCGAAGCGAAAATCGACGCGCCGTTCGAACTCAAAGGCCCGCGCGTCGATCTCGATCGCATCATGCCCGGCCGCGCCAAGACACCGGTGCAGCAGGCTTGGGATTACGCGATCGATGCGCGCGGCGCGCGCTGGGTGCTCGTCAGCAACATGCGCGTGCTGCGGCTTTACGCCTTCGGCCACGGCACGCTCGCCTACGAGGAGTTCAATCTCGAACGCCTCGACGATGCGCAAGAGCTGCAACGCCTCGTCCTGCTGCTCCACGCCGATCGCCTGCTCGGCGGGGCCACCGCCGATCTCCTCGCGCGAAGCGCGGATGCGGACCGCGACATCACCGGCCAGCTGTACAAGGATTACAAGGCACTTCGCGCCGCCATCACCCAATATCTCGCCGATCAGCATCCTGAGATCGCACCCGAGCCGCGCATCGGCATCGTCCAGAAGCTGCTCGATCGCCTTGTCTTCATCGCTTACGCCGAAGATGTCGTGCTGCTCCCGCCCGATAGCCTCAAGAGCGCGATCCGCTTCTACGATCCCTACCGGCCGCTGCCCAAATGGGATCGGCTCAAGGTCCTCTTTCACGCGGTCGATACCAGCAATCCGCGCCTCGATATTACCGGCTACAACGGCGGGCTGTTCGCGCCCGATGCGGCGCTGGACGCGCTCGCGCTTCCCGATCACCTCGTCGAACAATTCCTCAAGCTCGCCGCTTACGATTA
>JBBQJX010000271.1:0-3390 GCA_038326295.1 Sphingomonadales bacterium | reverse complement strand
CCCATTCGCGCGCATGTTCGTAGGTTCGGTTGGCGGGGGCGTTCACTTCGGGGGGGAAATTGTCGGTGAGAAAGAGGATCCTCATGGTTCGATGACGGTGCGCAGCCGCTCCGGAAAGCGCGCGGCGAGGCGGAGTGAGGGCAACCGCCGGTTGAACCCGTCCGCGATCTCGCAGGGTTCGAGGCGGACCTCTGTGGCACCTACAAAGCGGATGCTGAGCGGCCCGGCGCGCGCGCTGCCGCGATCGATCTCCACGGGGACACCCGGCGCGAAGTGCAGCCGGGCCACGGCATCAGGCGCGGCCCGGCGGCGGCGGACGTGGTCCTCGATCGTCAGGCGTGTCGATGTGAGGGCAAAGCTGCGCGCGTGGGCAGTGCCGCGCGGGCGGTAGCCGTCGTGCCACGCCGATATTTTGTTCGGCGTGACGGCCAAATCGTGCACGCGTGGACGGCGGCCCACGCGGAATGCGCCCCACAGCTCCGCCTGCGAGCGGCCAGCGATATCGACCGTGTTGTGCGCCGCCGTCGCGCGCTCGCGGTCGCGCACGCGGGCCGCGTCGTAGGTCGAGACACCGGTATCGACGATCAGCGGCACCCCGTGGGCAAAGAGTTCGAAGGCGAACACGTCCGCATGGCCATGGCCGGGGTTCCAGTCGGGGCCGAGTGCGCCCGCGTCCACCCACGCGCTCCAACAGGGCGCGTTCCACCGATAATAGCCACTCGTCGCCAGCGATGTCATCCCCGGCCCGGCGAGCGCGGGGGGCGCGATCCCCAAAGCCTGCGCATAGTCGATCAGCGCGGCGGTTTCGGGTGCCACCTCCTGTGCGGCATCGTTGAAGAGCGGCCAGCGCCCATCGGGCCGCGTCATCACGGCAAGCCAATCGAGCGCGCGGCGCGCGTGGGGCACCAGCGTCTCGCACGCGCGCCATCCCGCGCGGCGACCGAGGTTCACGAGATCGAGCAAGTCCTCGAGGATCAGCGCATGGTAGGACGGGCTACGCTCGATATGGCCGCCGTCCTCCAGCAACTGCTCGGCCAGCTGCGGCTCCAGAATGCGCCAGCCGGTCTCACGCCAGCGGCCGGCCTCCGCACCCGCGAACATCAGCCCGCCCACCAGCAGTGCCTTCGCATTGGCGAACAGATGGTTGCCGCGCAGATGCCACTCGATCCGCCGTTCGAGCGCGCGCAGCTGGCGCGCCAGGCTGTCGTCTGCGCCTTCGGGCAGCACGCCGCCATCGAGCGACCAGAGCAGCCAGTTCACCGTGCGAAGCGAGAGTGGATACGGCTCCCACCCGTCCCCACGCGGCGGCGGATTCTCGGCGATCCAGCGCGCGACCCATGCGGCCTTGACGGATGCCGGGGTATCGGGATCGCGCAGCCCATCCATGTACTGGAGATTGTACCGCCACAGTTTGGCCAACGCGGTATCGGTCCACGCGGATGCGTGCGCGATATCCACCTCGATATCGAGGAGGCGCACGCGCTCGTCGCCCAGCAAGCTCGGCGGGCGTGGCAGGAACGCCGGACCGGGTGCCAGCACCGCGCGGGCCGGAGCGGGCGCGGTCGACGGCAGACGGACGGGCAGCCGCCGCAGAAGCCGGTTGGCAAGCTGCGACCGGCGCTGGTGCGCGAGCGTGCGAAGGAGGCGGAGGGGATGCGGCACCGTGGGCCGCGCTTTGGCACGGGAAACGGGTGGCGAGTAGATGGCGCGCGTGTTTCAGCCCTGCCGCACGAGCTCCGCAGCGAGTACCGTGGCGCGCGCCACCTCGAACATCTCGTCCACCGCAATCGGCGGTGGCCCGCCCTGCGTCGCTGCGAGGAACGCCGACATCAGTCGCGCATGGCCCTTCTCCGGCCGCGCGGTGCGCACGGAGCGGAATGCGGGGTCGCCGTGCGCGTGCGTGCGGCGGAAATTGTCGAGCACGTACACCCGCCCGCCCGCGAACACCTCCAGCCGCTCCTTGGACACCCCGGCATGACCGTTTGCGAGATAGTGGACCGTACCGATCGCGCCATTGGCGAAGGTGAGGCCGATGCTGGCGCTATCCCCCTCCCCCGTCCGCAGTCGGTCGGCCGATACGGCC
Source organism: Sphingomonadales bacterium (assembly GCA_038326295.1). Lineage (GTDB taxonomy): Bacteria > Pseudomonadota > Alphaproteobacteria > Sphingomonadales > Sphingomonadaceae > JAVVHE01. The sequence goes on along the minus strand of JBBQJX010000271.1, from coordinate 1,307 downwards.
AGGATAGGCGCGCCCGCGAGGTGGCGCAGCAGATCGACGAAATGGCACGCCTCCCCGGCGATCCGCCCGCCGCCGACGGTCGCATCATTCGCCCAGTGGCCGGTCGGCAACGCGAGCGCGTTGACCGTCACGATCATCGCAGGCGGCGCGGACGCGCGCACGAGCGCCGCCTTGAGCGCGACCGTATGCGGCGAGAAGTGCCGGTTGAAGCCGACGGTGAGTACGCGCCCCGAGGCGGCGTGCGCGGCCTCCACTTGGTCCACATCGTCCTGCGTCAGCGCGAGTGGCTTCTCGACGAACACGTGCTTGCCTGCGTGCAGCGCGCGCACCGCGAGATCGGCGTGGCTGTCGTGGCGCGTCGCGATGACGATGATGCCCGTGCCGGGATCGGCGAGCGCGGCATCGACATCGCTCGCATGCACCCCAAAGCCGTGTCGCGCGGCGAGCGCGGGACCCGATGGGCCGCCACGATCCACCAGCACGCGCAACGCCGCCCCGGCGGCGGCGAGCGCGGGCAGCAGCGTGCGCGCCGCATAGCCTCCCGCGCCGATGACGCTCACCCCGATGGCGCTGCTTCCGGGAACGGCGGGCCGGAGCGGCGCGGCTGCGCGCGCCGGAGCAAGCGACGGCCCGCCTTCCGCTTCGGGGTAGTCCAGCAGGATGCCCAGCGACGGCGTACCCCCGGTGAGCAGCGCATAAGCCTGCGCCGCGTCCGCAAAGCCGAACCGATGGCTGATGAGGCGCGCGACATCGATCCGCCGCTCGGCCAGCAGGTCCAGCACGGCTTCGATATTGCGCTGCATCGTCCAGCGCACATGCGCGGGCGGATAATCGTGGCCGCCTGTCTCGTAAGCCGGATCGTAGCGCCCCGGCCCGTAGGCGGCGGAGACCTGGAAGCGCAGTTCCTTGGCGTAGAAATCGTCGCGCGAGAGGCCCAGCGGGGCCACGCCGGTCAGGACGATCCGTCCGCGTGCGCGGCACATCGCGGCGGCGTGATGGATCAGCGCGCGGCTGCGCGTGGCGGCGGTGATCAAAACCGCATCCACCCCGGCGGCGCGCGAGAAGGCCACCGCCTGCGCGACCGGATCGGCGTCGCCCGTGGTCGCGATCCCGAACTCCTCGGCCAGCGCGCGGCGCGCGGGATCGGGATCGATGCCGATCACGCGCGCACCGGCCGCGCGCAGCAGCTGTGCCGCGATCAGCCCGATCAGCCCGAGCCCCATCACCGCGACGCTCTCGCCCAGCGTCGGCGCGAGCAGCCGGATGCCGTGCAGGCCGACCGCACCCACCACGGCGAACGCCGCGTC
>JBBQJX010000270.1:0-3392 GCA_038326295.1 Sphingomonadales bacterium | reverse complement strand
AGTGTGGCATCGATGGATGTGCCGCTGCCCAATCTGCGCCATCTGCGGGGCGTGATCGAGATCGCTCGGGCGGGGAGCATTGCGCGCGCGGCCGACGCGGTCAGCCTGACGCAGCCCGCGCTGACGCAGGCGCTCGCGCGCATGGAGGCGCTCGCGGGCTTGCCGCTGTTCGAGCGGCGGCCCGGCGGCATGACGCCCACACCCGCAGCGGAGCTTCTGGTGCCCCGCATCGCGTCGGCGCTTGGGTATATCGGCGCGCGGCATGCGACGGCGGCAGGGGTGCGCGCGCTGATCGCGGTGGCGGATGCGGGGGGGTATGCGGGCGCGGCGGCGGCGACGGGACTGTCCGAGCCGAGCCTGCACCGCGCGGTGGGCGCGCTCGCGCTCGCGTTGCGCCGACCGCTGGTCGAGCGGCGCGGGCGGGGGATCGTGCTGACCGATGCGGGGCGACGTGCGGCGCGCGGCTTCCGGCTGGCACGCGCCGAACTGGCGGCGGGATGGAGCGAGCTTGCCGCGCTGAAGGGCCATGAGACCGGGCGCATCAGCATCGGCGCGATGCCGCTCCCGCGTGCGCGGCTGCTGCCGTCGGCGGTCATCGCCTTTCACCGGGCCTACCCCGACGTGGAGGTTCGCATCCACGAGGGTGCGCACGCCGAACTGATCGAGCCGCTGCGCGATGGCGACATCGATCTGCTGATCGGCGCGCTTCGCGACCCCTCGCCGGGGCGGGACGTGGTGCAACACGCGCTGTTCGCGGACCGCCCTGCGGTGATCGCGCGCACGGGCCACCCGCTGGCGGGGACCGCTCCCGACGCGGCGATGCTCGCGCGCTATCCCTGGACGATCTCCGCGCCGGGCACACCGCTGCGGCTGCTGTGGGAGCGGCTGTTTGCCGACGCGGGGGTGGGGGTGCCGCGCGTGCCGATCGAGTGCGGATCGGTGATCGCGATCCGGCAGATGTTGCTGGAGAGCGATTTCCTGACCCTTCTCTCGCCCGATCAGGTGGCAGTCGAGCTCGCGGCAGGGCTGCTGACGCGGGTCGGCGAGACCCCGGTCGGCCTCGCGCGCACGATCGGGCTGACGATGCGCGCGGACTGGCGGCCGACGCGACTGCAGGCGGCGTTTGTGGGTGTGGTGGAGGCGGGGGTGAGGCAGGCTGGGGTGAGGTAGGCTGGGGTGGCGATAAAGTCCGCCACGCTCGGGTCTGCGCCCGGAGTTAGCAACATCTTATGTCCGCGAAGCCATTCCGATTGGAGCCGCGCGAATGCAGCACCTACCGGGCACCACATGGGTCTCGTCATCGATTGCCACGGCCACTACACCACCGCGCCGCCCGCGCACGATGCATGGCGTACCGCGCAGATCGCGGCCTTCGAGGCGGGCGAGGCCGCGCCGCCCTATCCGGCGATTGTCGACGACGACATCCGGGCGACGATCGAGGCCAATCAGCTGAAATTGCTGCGCGAGCGCGGCGCGGACATGACACTCTTCAGCCCGCGTGCGTCCGCGATGGCGCACCACATCGGGGACGGGGACGTCAGCATCGCATGGTCCCGCGCCTGCAACGATCTGATCACGCGCGTGTGCCGCCTGTATCCGGACACGTTCGCAGGGGTGTGCATGTTGCCGCAATCGCCGGGCGCGGGGCTAGCGGCTTCGGTGGCAGAGCTCGAGCGCTGCGTTGCGGCGGGGTTCGTGGGCTGCAACCTCAACCCCGATCCGGGCGGCGGGCATTTCGCCTCGCCGCCACTGACCGACCGATACTGGTATCCGATCTACGAGGCGATGGCGGCGCTCGACGTACCCGCGATGATCCACGTCTCGGCGAGCTGCAATCCGGGACTTCACGCGACGGGCGCCTATTACATCGCGGCCGACACGATCGCGTTCATGCAGCTGATCGAGGGCGATCTGTTCGCGGATTTCCCCACGCTGCGCTTCATCATTCCCCACGGCGGCGGTGCGGTGCCCTATCATTGGGGGCGGTATCGCGGCTTGGCGGACATGCTGAAGAAACCAGCACTCGCCGCGCATCTGATGGACAATGTGTTCTTCGATACCTGCGTCTATCACCAGCCGGGCATCGACCTGCTCGCGCAGGTGATCGCGAGCAAGAACATTTTGTTCGGCAGCGAGATGGTCGGCGCGGTGCGCGGACGCGATCCGGAGACGGGCCAGTATTTCGACGATACCAAGCGCTATATCGATGCGCTGGCGGTACCCGAGGACGCGCGTGCCGCGATCTTCGAGGGTAATGCGCGCCGGGTGTTTCCCCGGCTGGACGCCCTGCTGCGGGGGCGGGGGTTGTGACGATCCACGAATATCTGGCCGAGCTGGACGACATTCCGGGCACGCGCATCTTCACCGCCGCGCGCGCGCGCAAGGGCTATCACCTCAATCAGATGTGCATGAGCCTGATGAAAGACGAAAACCGCCAGCGCTTTCGCGCCGACGAGCGCGCGTATCTGGACGAATGGCCGATGACCGAAGCGCAGAAACAGGCGCTGCTGACGCGCGATTACAACAAGGCCCTCGACGAGGGTGGCAATGTGTATTTCCTGGCCAAGCTGTTCTTCACCGATGGGCAGAGCTTCCTGCAGGCGGTGGGCACGATGACGGGCATGAGCGCGCAGGACTATCAGACGATGATGATCGCGGGCGGGCGTTCGCCCGATGGCGTGCGCTCGACGCGGGAGGGCAGATAGTGGCGCGCATCACCGCAGGCGTGGGCACCAGCCACGTACCCGCGCTTGGAGCAGCGATGGATCATGGCAAGACGGGCGAGCCCTACTGGGCACCCGTGTTCGCGGGCTACGACTGGACGCGCGCGTGGGAGGCCGAGCAGAAGCCCGACGTGATCGTGCTGGTGTTCAACGATCACGCCTCCGCATTCGACATGAACATCATCCCTACCTTCGCGATCGGCTGCGCGGACGAATATGCGATCGCGGACGAGGGATGGGGCGCGCGGCCCGTCCCGCAGGTGCGGGGCCATGCGGACCTCGCGTGGCACATCGCGCAATCGTGCATCCTGGACGAGTTCGACATGACGATCGTCAACAAGATGGACGTGGATCACGGGTTGAGCGTGCCGATGAGCATGATGTTCGGCCAGCCCGCCGCGTGGCCGGTGCGCGTGGTGCCGCTGGCGGTGAACGTGGTCACCTATCCGCCGCCGACGGGCAATCGCTGCTATGCGCTGGGCGAGGCCGTGCGGCGCGCCGTCGAAAGTTTCCCCGAGGATCTGAACGTGCAGGTGTGGGGCACCGGCGGGATGAGCCACCAGCTGCAGGGGCCGCGCGCCGGGCTGATCAACGCGGCGTGGGACCGGCGGTTTCTGGACGATCTGACACGCGATCCGGCGCGGCTGCGCCACATCCCGCACATCGAAT
>JBBQJX010000269.1:0-3401 GCA_038326295.1 Sphingomonadales bacterium | reverse complement strand
GACGAGATCGTGATCGCCGACCGACGCGCCGCCGATGGTGACGATGACCTCGCAGCCGCGCGCGCGGGCGAGCGCGGCGGCGATCGCGTCGGTGCGGTCGGGCGCGATGCCGAGCATCACGGGTTCGGCCAGCCCCGCGAGCATTGCGGCGAGCATGGGCGCGCAGGATTCGACGATCTGCCCGGGACCGGGGACGGTGCCGGAGGGGACGAGCTCGTCCCCGGTGGAGAGCATGGCGATGCGCGGCAGGCGGTGCGCGGCGAGCGCGGCGTGGCCCATCGCGGCGGCGAGGCCGATGAGCGCGGGAGTGACGGGGTGGCCGGGCAGACCTGCTTGCTGGCCGAGGGTGAAATCGAGGCCGCGAGGGCGTATGTGGTTCTGGAGCGGGGGCGGATCGGCGATGGTGGGGCGCAGCGTATCGCCGTCGCGCGCGGCGTCTTCCTGGATGAGGACGGCGTCCGCCCCTTCGGGCACGCGTGCGCCGGTGAAGATGCGCGCGGCATGATGGGGGCCGAGCGGGGGGGCGGCCGCTCCCCCGGCGGCGGACTCGGCGGTGACGATCCATGGGCCGGGCCAGTCGGCGCGGCGGATAGCGTAGCCGTCCATCGCGGACATCGGCGCGGGGGGTTGATCGTCGAGCGCGACGAGGGGCGCGGCGAGGATGCGGCCGTGGGCGTTTGCGAGCGGTACGGCTTCGGGCGGCGTGGGCCGCGCGAGCGCGAGGAGGCGGGCGCGCGCCGCTTCGAGCGGGATCAGTCCGCCTGCCATGGCCCCGATTTCCCGCCGGTCTTGGACAGCAGGCGGATGCCCTCGATGCGCATGCTTTTGTCGAGGGCTTTCGCCATATCGTAAACGGCGAGCAGCGCGACGGTGACGGCGGTCAGCGCCTCCATCTCGACGCCCGTGGGGCCGGTGACGCGCACGGTGGCGGTGGCATGGACATGGGTATCGGCGACTTCGAGTGCGATTTCGGCCGACGTGATGGGGAGCGGGTGGCAGAGCGGGATGAGGCTGGCGGTCTGCTTGGCGGCCATGATGCCCGCGACGCGCGCGACCGCCAGCACATCGCCCTTGGCGACAGCGCCTTGGGCGATGGCGTGGGCGGCTTGCGCGGACATGAAGATGCGCCCTTCTGCGATAGCCTCGCGCACGGTGGGTGCCTTGTGGCCGACATCGAGCATGCGCGCGGCCCCGGTGGGATCGAGGTGGGTGAGGCTCATGGGATGGTGAGCAGGGTGCGGGTGGCGGCGGCGACATCGGGTTGGGCCATGAGCGCCTCGCCGACGAGGAAGGTGGCGATGCCTTGCGCCATGTAGCGCGCGAGATCGGCGGGGGTGGAGAGGCCGCTTTCGGCGACGATGGTGCGGCCGGGGGGCACGGCACGGGCGAGCGCGAGCGCGCGCCACGGATCGACCGCGAGCGTGCGCAGATCGCGGTTGTTGATGCCGATGAGCGCGTGCGGGATGGCACAGGCGCGCGCGACTTCGGGCGCGTCATGCGCTTCGACGAGGACGTCCATGTGGAGTGCGCGGGCCTGGGCGGCGAAATCGGCGAGCTGGCTATCGGAGAGCGCGGCGACGATCAGCAGGATGCAATCGGCTTCGAGCGCGCGGGACTGGGCGATCTGCCATGGATCGACGATGAAGTCCTTGCGCAGCACGGGGAGCGCGGTGGCGGCGCGCGCCTGGGCGACGAAGGCGGGGTCGCCCGCGAACCACTTCGGCTCGGTCAGCACCGAGAGGCAGGTGGCACCGCCGTCCGCGTAGGCGCGGGCGAGCGTGGCGGGATCGAAATCTGCGCGGATGAGGCCTCGCGACGGCGAGGCGCGCTTGATCTCGGCGATGAGCGCGGGGCGGCCGGTGGCGCGCGTGGCGGCGAGCGCGGCGGCGAACGGACGCGGCGGGGCGGTGTCGTGCGCGCGGGCTGCGATGTCGGGGTGGGCGGCCTTGGACACGGCGACGCGCTGGTGCGTGTGGGCGACGATGGCGGCGAGCGTGTCGGTCATTGGAACGCGATCCAGCGGGCGAGGAGGCGGCGGGCGGCGCCCGAATCGATGGCTTCGGCGGCAAGCAGGACGCCGTGCGGGAGCGTATCGGCCATGTCCGCGATCATGAGCGCGGCGGCGGCGTTGAGGCAGACGGTATCGCGGTAGGCCCCGGCCTCGCCCGCGAGCAGCCGGGTGAGCGCGGCGGCGTTGTGCGCGGCGCTGCCGCCGGTCAGCGCGGCGAGCGGGTGGCGCGACAGGTTGGCATCTTCGGGGGCGATGCGGGTGGGGGCGCGATCGGGCCAGTGCGCGGCGAGCGTGGGGCCGGAGAGCGAGATTTCGTCGAGGCCGTCCTCGCCGTGCACCACCAGCGCGGCCTCGGCCCCGAGCGCGCCCAGCGTCTGCGCGATCGGGTGGACCCAGGCGGGAGCGAAGACGCCCACCAGCTGACGCTTCACCTCCGCCGGGTTCGCCAGCGGGCCGAGCAGGTTGAAGATCGTGCGTCGCCCGAGCGCGCGGCGGACGGGGGCGACGCGCGCCATTGCGGGGTGGTGGTTGGCGGCGAAGAGGAAGGCGATGCCGAGTTCGGCGAGCGTCGCTTCGGCGTGCGCGGGGGGCCGGTCCAGATCGAGGCCGAGTTCGCGCAGCACGTCGGCGGCGCCCGATTGCGAGGAGGCGGCGCGGTTGCCGTGCTTGGCCACGGGTACGCCGCATGCCGCGACGACGATGGCGACCGCGGTGGACACGTTGAGCGAGCCTTTGCCGTCGCCGCCGGTGCCGCAGACGTCGATCGCGCCGGGGGGGGCTTCGACCGGGATCATGCGGGCGCGCAATGAACGGGCGGCGGCGGTGACTTCGGCGACGGTCTCGCCGCGATCCGCCATCGCGGTGAGGAAGGCGGCGATGGCCTCGTCGTCCGCGCCGCCGTCCATGATGGTGGCAAACGCGTGGGCGGCGTCCTCGGGCGAGAGCGGGGCGCGTGCGTCGGGCAGGGCGCCCGGCGACGTCACGGCTGGCCGGTGGTGGCCGTGCCCGAAAGCTGCGCGCGCACGCGGGCGATGGCAGCCGCGTTGCGGCGCACGCCGACCTCCTGCTGCGCGGCGCGCGCGAATTGTTCGATGAGTTCGTTCGCGGCGAGTTGAGCGAACTGGCGGCGCAGATTGGCAACGATGTCGGGTGCGGTCGCGGGATCGCCGGGCACGATGCTCGTCACCTGGATCACATAAGCCCCCGCCGGCCCGGCAGGCTGCGCGATGACGCCTGCGGGGGGGAGCGAGAAGAGCGCGAGGACGGGCGGGGGGACCTTTGCGTTGGGGCGGAGCAGATCGATGCGGCGCAGCGAAACGGGTTGCGGCGGCGCGAGGCCGCGCCTTGTCATCGCGGCGGCGAGCGTTGTCCCCGCGCGGATTTCGGCGGC
>JBBQJX010000268.1:0-3410 GCA_038326295.1 Sphingomonadales bacterium | reverse complement strand
GGCCTGATCTCCACCATCCAGATGGGCACGCTCGAACTCCACATCTGGGGCAGCCATGTGCCCACCGAGGAACAACCCGATCGCCTCGTCTTCGATCTCGATCCCGATGAGGGGCTGGGCTTCCCCGCCGTCATCGCCGCCACGCTCGATCTGCGCGCCCGCCTGAAGGCACGCGGGCTGGAAAGCTGGCCGATGCTCTCGGGCGGCAAGGGCGTCCACGTCATCGTGCCGATCGCGCCCGAGCATGATTGGGCCACGGTCAAAAGCTGGTGCCACGATTTCGCGCGCGCCGCCGCCGCCGAGCAGCCGGATCGCTACACCGCGACGCTCGCCAAAAAGGCGCGCACGGGCCGCATCTTCATCGATTATCTGCGCAACGGCCGCGGCGCGACCGCGATCGCGCCCTATTCCACCCGCGCGCGCGAAGGCGCGCCCGTGGCCGCGCCGGTGAGTTGGAAGGAGCTGCCGTCTATAACCACGGGAGCGATGCTCCACGTGGAGCATGCGGCCGATCTGGTTAAGCGTGCAAAGTCCGCAGCGCTCAAGGGCTGGGCGCGCAGTACGCAGCGCCTGCCCGTCAGCTAAGCCCAAGCACGTCGATCAGCGCCACCTCGGTCGCCACCGTGGCCGCCACCCCCGCGCGCCAGCCCGGCCCCGCCGCCGCGAGCACCGCCGCCGAGATCGCGCCCACGCCCACCATGGACCGGTCCGCGCCGATCCGGTCCACCTCGGCCGCGAACTGCCGCGCGGCGCGCGCCGAGGTCAGCAGCGCCCAGTCCGCCATTCCCCGACCGAGCGCGGCTGTCGCCGCGTCGCTCAAGCGCGCGAGGTCCATCGCATAGCTTGCCACCGGCACCAGCTCGGTCCCCGGCGGCGGCCGGAGCGCGGTCCGCGCCTCCGCCGCCAGCCACAGCAGCCGCCGTACCCCGGGCGCGAGCGTGTCCAGCAGCGCCTGCCCGCCGCCGCCCGGCCCCTCGCGCACATCGCCAAACCCCGCCGCCCGCGCCGCCGCGCTCGTGGCGGGGCCGACGGTGTAGGCGGGCAATATCGCCAACTTCGCTGCAACACCGCTCAGCGCGCGGGCCGACGTCAGCAGCACCGCGTCGAACACGCCCCCGGGCACCCGCCAGTCCACCCCGCGCCCCACCAGCAGCGGCGAGACGATCGCCGCGTGTCCCATCGCACCGAGCCGCGCGGCGGTCGCGTCCGCATCGGGCTGCGGGCGGGTGACGATCAGCGTGGCGATCTCGGCCCCGCGAATTCTGCGCGCAGGCGGTCGCTCGCGCGCGCCAGTAGTTCGGCCGCCAGATCGCGCGCCGCCGCCTCGCCCTCACCCGCCGCGACATCGCGCGCGCCCGCTACGCATTCGCTCCCATCTTCCGTCAGGATTTCCCCGCGCAGCCGGACGCGCCCGTCCGCCAGCTGCGCCAGCCCTCCCACGGGCGTCCGGCACGTCGCGCCGAGCGCATCGAGGAGCGCGCGCTCGCAGCGCACCGCCGCGCTGCTGGGCGCGTGATCGAGGCGCGCGAGCATTGCCAGCGTCGCCGCATTCTCCGCCCGCGCGGTGATCCCGATCGCGCCCTGCGCGGGTGCGGGGAGCCAGTCCTCGACTTCCAGCGGATGGCCGACATCGTCCATCCCCAGACGGATCAACCCGGCGGCGGCGAGCAGCGTCGCCGCCACATCGCCCGCGCGCACCCGCTCGAGCCGCGTCTGCACGTTGCCGCGCAGGCCGACGATCGCGAGGTCCGGCCACGCCCGCGCCAGCTGCGCCGCCCGCCTTGGAGAGGACGTGCCCACACGCGCGCCCTCCGGCAGCGCGGCAAGCGTCGCCACGCCGATCAGCCGGTCGCGCACGTCGGCGCGCGGCAGGATCGCGGCGATCGCGATGCCGTCTGCCAGCCATGTCTCGACATCCTTCATCGAATGGACCGCGAGGTCGATCCGGTCTTCCAGCAGCGCCGCATCGAGTTCCTTCGTCCACAGCGCCTTGCCGCCGATCTCGGCCAGTGGCCGGTCCTGCACGCGGTCGCCGAGCGTCGAGACGGTGACGATCTGCACCGTGCCGCCACCCGCTGCCTCCAGCCGCGCCGCGACCTCGTGCGCCTGTGCGAGTGCCAGCGGCGAGCCGCGCGTTCCAAGTCTGAGCGTCATCCGCGCCGTCATCCGGGGTGGGCGGCGCGCTTGCAAGGGGCTAGGGGCGGGCGATGCTGGTGCTGGGCATCGAATCCTCGTGCGACGAGACCGCCGCCGCGATTGTAGCGGGCGACGGCACCGTGCTCAGCATGCGGGTCGCGAGCCAGAATGCGGCGCACCGCCCCTACGGCGGGGTGGTGCCCGAGATCGCGGCGCGCGCGCATGTGGAGGCGCTCGCGCCGATGATCGCCGATGCGCTCGCCGAAGCGGGCGTGGCGCTCGCCGAGGTGGATGCGATCGCCGCGACCGCCGGGCCGGGGTTGATCGGCGGCGTGATGGTGGGGCTGGTGACGGGCAAGGCGCTGTCGCTGGCGACGGGCAAGCCCCTCTACGCAATCAACCATCTGGAGGGGCACGCGCTCTCGCCGCGCCTGGTCGCGCCCGAACTCGCGTTCCCTTATCTGCTGCTGCTGGTGAGCGGCGGGCATTGCCAGTTGCTGCGCGTGGAGGGGGTGGGCGTGTATCGCAGGCTTGCGACCACGATCGACGATGCGGTGGGCGAGGCGTTCGACAAGACCGCCAAGATGCTCGGGCTGGGGTTTCCGGGCGGCCCGGCGGTGGAGCGCGCGGCGCTGGGCGGCGATCCGCGCGCCTTCGCCTTCCCGCGCCCGCTGCTGCACACCGCCGAACCGCATTTCAGCTTCGCCGGGCTGAAGACCGCGGTGCTGCGCGCGGTGCAGGCGGTGGGGCCGGGGCGCGAGGCGGATATCGCGGCGAGCTTTCAGGCGGCGGTGGTCGATTGCCTGGTCGATCGCACCGCGCGTGCGCTCGACCGCGCGGGGCCGGTCGAGGCGCTGGTGGTGGCGGGCGGTGTAGCGGCCAACCAGGCGGTGCGGGGCGCGCTGGCGGAGCTGGCCGGGGGGCGCGGGCCACCCTTCGTCGCGCCGCCGCTATGGTTGTGCACCGATAACGCCGCGATGATCGCTTGGGCGGGCGTGGAGCGCATCCACGCGGGACTGGCACCCGACGGGCTCGATGCGCTGGCGCGGCCTCGCTGGCCGCTCGATCCCGAAGCCGACGCCGTGCGCGGCGCGGGGGTGCGCGCGTGAGGCATTTAGGGGTGATCGGCGCGGGTGCGTGGGGCACCGCGCTCGCGGTGGTTGCGGCGGCCCGAGGCACGGTGACGCTGTGGGCGCGCGAGGCGGACGTGGTGGCGAGCATCGCGGCGGGGGAGGGCAATGCGCGTTTCCTGCCCGGGGTCCCGGTGCCCGACG
>JBBQJX010000267.1:0-3431 GCA_038326295.1 Sphingomonadales bacterium | reverse complement strand
GTCTGCAAGGTCCACCGCCAGCCCCGCCCCGAACTCCAGACGGTCGCCCACCGCCAGCCGCCGCGCGTTCTTCACGAACGCCCACCATGCCAGCGGCCCCGCGCGCTCGATCAGTGTCACCCCGATCGCCGCCTCGCCTTTGCGAGCAAACAACTGCGTCGGCAGCACGCGCGTATCGTTGAACACCACCACGTCGCCCGCGCGCAGCCAGCGGGGCAGATCGCGCACATGCTCGTCCGCCAGCCCGCTGGGCTGCACCACCAGCATCCGCGCCGCATCGCGTGGCGATACCGGGCGAAGCGCGATTCGCTCGGGCGGCAGCGCGAAGTCGAAATCCGCGACGCGCACCGCGCCTTACTTGTGGTCCGCCTTCGCGGCATCCGCCGCGATGCTCGCGTGAACGATCTTCGTCGGGTTCGCAGGCGGCTCGCCCTTGGCAATCCCGTCGACGAACTCCATCCCCGCGCTCACGCGTCCCCACGCGGTATATTGCCCGTCCAGAAACTGGCTCGGCGCGAGCACGATGAAAAACTGGCTGTTGGCGCTGTTGGGGTCCTGCGCGCGCGCCATGCTGGTGACGCCGCGCATGTGGGGCATGTCGTTGAACTCGGCCTTCAGGTTGGGCAACTTCGATCCGCCCATGCCGGTGCCGGTCGGATCGCCGCCTTGCGCCATGAAGCCATCGATCACGCGGTGGAAGATCGTGCCATCGTAGAAGTGGCTGCGCACCAGTTCCTTGATGCGCGCCACATGGCCGGGTGCCTTGTCGGGCCGCAGGTCGATCACGACGCGGCCGCCGGTCGAGAGATCGAGGTACAGGGTATCTTCGGGCGAAGTGATCGCGGGCGTGGGTTCGGGCACTTGGGTAATCTCCTGAGCAAGGGCGCTATGCCCCAGCATGAAAGCGGCGGCGAGGGCGAGCAATGGACGCATGAAGCTAATGTCCCCGGGGATGTTCCGCCACGCGCGCAATCACCTCGCCCGCGATGCGGGCGGGGACGAAGGCGTGGATATCGCCGCCATATATGGCGATCTCCTTGACGAGGCGTGAAGCGATCGGCTGCAGCGCCACGTCCGCCATCAGGAACACGGTCTCGATCGTGGGATCGAGCTGCTGGTTCATCCCCGCCATCTGGAATTCATACTCGAAATCCGCCACCGCGCGCAGGCCGCGGATGATCATGTTGGCATGCTGCGCGCGGGCGAAGTGCATCAGCAGGCTGTCGAAGGTGACGACCTCGATATCGGGATCGATATCGTCCACCTCGCGCCGCACCTGCGCCAGGCGCTCGGCGAGTGTGAACATCGGCGTCTTGGAAGCATTGGTGGCGACGCCCACCACCAGCCGATCCACCAGCTTCGCCCCGCGCCGGATGATATCCACATGGCCGAGCGTGACCGGATCGAACGTGCCGGGATAGACGCCGGTGCGGATCATGCGGCTTGCCCAAGGCTCGCCGAGATTCGCTCGAGCACGGCTGCAAAAACCGTCCCAGGAACGCGGCCGATCTGCTTGACCGCCCGAAGCTCGACCGTTTGCAACTTTGCGGTCCGTATCTTGCTTGGAACGTGGAGTCCGGCGGCGACATGATCGTCCAGCGGCACATCGCCCGGCCAATCGGGGCGGCGCGCGTTCGTGATCATCACCGTCCACAACAGCGGGATCGCCGCAAGCCCAAGAGGCCGCGCGGACAGGACCAGGGCAGGACGTTCGATCGTACCCGACCTCTCGATCAAAGGGAATCGGAGCCAAACGACGTCACCGCCGGTCATATTCAGCATCGAGCTCGTCGAACCATTCGGTAAAGACCGTGAAATCGCCGATGCCGATGCGATCCTCGGGATCGAGGGCGCGCGTGACGATCACGCGCCCATCCTCGATTGCATATTCGAGCGTGTCCCCCGGCCCGACACCCAAGGCCTTGCGAACCGCCCGGGGGATCGTGGTCTGCGCTTTGGCGGTGAGGCGACTCTCGATCATTTCTTACGCGGTAAGGAAAAGTCTTACCCGGCGCAAGCGTCGCTTGGCCGATCAAAACAGTCCGAACACCTTCCGACGAGGCACCCGTGTTTCGGGCAACCCGACACGAAAAACGGGTTCTCCCCACTCGAACTCGCAACGATCATGTCGAAAACCGGTCATTGTGAACGCCAGCTCGATCGGGATGTCGAACGCATAATCAACTTGTCCTGATGTATCCGCTTCCTGCTCTGTGCGCAGCCGATCCACAATCGGCCACAATTCGGCGGTTGGACTGCCTTCCTGTCCGTGGCGAAACCCCGGTTGCTGTCCGTCGTGGAACACGCGCCAGATCGTCTGGCCATCCTCGGCGAGGTACGCGTCGCTCCACATTACCCCTTCGTGACATTGCACGGCGATGACTTTCGCCCCGGGGGAAGCGCGCCTCGCGCGTTCCGGGCTCGCCCAATCGAAGTCGTTGGACCAGATGATCGTCCAGCCTGTGGGCAGTCTAGCCACCGAAAACGGAGCCTCGTTCGCCTCATCGGTCTGATCGGTCTCGGTCAGCGCGACCCTTTCGAGCACATCCCCATGATCGAGACCCGTGAAAGCCATCCAGCTGATCTTGTAGCCCACGACCCTGCTCCCCCATTACCGGTCCCGCTCGATCGCAAACCTCGCGATCGCGCGCAGCAGGTCCGCCTCCGCCCCGAACGGATGAAGATGCCCGATCGCCTGATCGATCAGCATCTCGGCCTGCTTGCGCGCCCGGTCCACCCCCAACAAAGAGGCGAACGTCGCCTTGCCCGCATCGCCGTCCTAGCGCACCGCCTTGCCCGCCAGCGCGGGATCGCCCTCGATGTCGAGCAGATCGTCCGCGATCTGGAACGCCAGCCCCAGATCGCGCGCATAGCCGCGCAACTTGGTGCGCACGTCCGACGAAGCCTTGCCCATGATCCCGCCTGCCTCGAGGCAGAAGCCGATCAGTGCGCCGGTCTTCAACTGCTGCAGCCGCGTTGTCGCGGGCAGGTCGAACGGCTCGTTCTCGGCCATGAGGTCCATCATCTGCCCGCCCGCCATCCCGCTCGGCCCCGAAGCCCGCGCGAGTTCGCACACCAGTTCGGCGCGCACGAACGGGTCCTCGTGCGTCGCGTGATCGCCGATCACCTCGAACGCCAGCGCATGCAGCGCATCGCCCGCCAGCACCGCCGTGGCCTCGTCGAAGGCGATGTGCACGGTGGGCTTGCCGCGCCGCAGATCGTCATCGTCCATGCACGGCAGATCGTCGTGGATCAGCGAATAGACATGGATGCACTCGATCGCCAATCCCCCGCGCAGTGCCCGCTCGCGGTCCACGTTGAACAGTTCGCACGCCGCTACCACCAGCAGCGGACGCATCCGCTTGCCGCCGCCGATCGCGGCGTGGCGCATCGCCTCGTACAGTCGCGCGCGCGGATCGGGTGGCACCGCC
>JBBQJX010000266.1:0-3444 GCA_038326295.1 Sphingomonadales bacterium | reverse complement strand
GTACGTCAACACGCAGGTTCCCGAGCCTTCGGCACTGGCGCTGATGGCGCTCGGCCTTGGCTTCGTCGGCATGACGCGTCGGCGGCCCGCAACCGTCGCCTGATCCAGGCAAAGCGGTACACGGCCGATCAAGGCGGGATCGCAAGATCCCGCCTTTTTCTTTGAGTCAACGCGCCCAGCCCGGCGCGGCTGGCGTAACCGTTTCGAGAAACGCCGCCGCACTCGCCCGCAGGGCTGCCCGGGAGGTGTGGTCCATCCGGTCCCACGTGGAATACATATTTCGCAGCCGGACGTTACCGCGCAACTTGCCCTCGTTGCGCGCGAGGAAATCCCAGTAGAGCGCGTTGAACGGGCAGGCGTCAGGACCGACGCGCTGCTTCACCTCATAGCGGCACCGCGCACAATAGTCGCTCATCGTGTTAATGTAATTGCCCCCGGCTGCATATGGCTTGCTCCCCATCAGGCCGCCATCGGCATACTGGCTCATGCCGATCACGTTGGGGTCTTCCACCCATTCGAAGGCATCGGCATAGACCACCAGATACCAGTCGCTAACCTCCTGCGGCAAACAGCCTGCGAGCATGGCGAAGTTGCCGAGCACCATCAGGCGCTGGATGTGGTGGGCATAGGCCTCGCGCTCGGTCTGGCCGATGCTTTCGCGCAGGCAGTGCATGTCGGTCTCGCCGGTCCAGTAAAAGGCGGGGAGCGGGCGGGTGGCGTTGAGTGCGTTGCTCGCGTGATAAGCGGGACCGGCGTGGAAATAGATGCCGCGCACATATTCGCGCCAGCCCAGAATCTGGCGGACAAAACCCTCGACTGCGTTCAGCGGCGCGTCGCCCGCGCGGTAGGCGGCTTCGGCGGCGGCAACGACTTCGCGGGGGCTCAGCAGGCCGGAATTGAGATAGGGGCTGATGACGGCGTGGTAGAGGAATTCCTGTCCCGTGATCATCGCGTCCTGGTAATCGCCGAAGCGCGGCAGCGCGATTTCGACGAAATGGGCGAGCGCCTCAAGTGCGCCCTCGCGGTTCACGGCGAACCAGAAGGGATCGAGTGCGCCGAAATGCGTGCCGAACTCTCGCGCGACCAGCGCCAGGACGTCTTGTGTGATCGCATCGGGCTGGAAGCGCGGCGGCAGAGGGTAGTTCAACCCGCGCGGGGGTGTCTTACGATTATCGTGATCGAAGTTCCATTTGCCGCCAACGGGCTTGGCACCATCCATCAGAATGGCTTCGCGCGTACGCAGTTCGCGGTAGAAATACTCCATCGTCAGGCTCTTGCGGCCTTGCGCCCAGGCCGCGAATTCGGCGCGCGAAACGAGGAAGCGATCGTCGGCCAGGACGGTGGACGGCACGCCCGTCGCCAAGCCCCACGCGTCCTGCATCGCGAGCACGCGCCACTCGCCCGCCTCCACCGTGCGAACCGCAGTCGCACCGTGACGCGCGGCGGCGCGCACCACCTCGCCCGTCAGCGTGTGCGTGTTGGCGGGATCGTCGAAAGCCACATAGTCGACCGTCCAGCCCGCCGCGCGCAGCGCGTCTGCATGATGGCGCATCGCTGCGAACAGGAACGCGATCTTCTTTTTGTGGTGGCGCACATACGTTGCCTCGGCACGCACTTCGGCCATCAGCACGGTCGTGGTCAGGGGATCGAGGCCGCACAGCGATGCGAGATCGGCGGTCAGTTGATCGGCAAGGATCGGCACGAGCGTGGTCATGCAGCGGCGAATGCGCGGTGCGGCGGCAAGGGGCCATGCGCAGCGGCGTCGCACGCTTGGCTTCGCGACCCGGCGCGCCTTATGGAGACGGCAAATCCTGGGAGCCACGCGCATGGACCTTCTCGTCACCACCGACTGGCTCGCCGCCGAGCTGGGCAAGCCCGACCTCAAGGTCCTCGACGCGACACTGTTCCTGCCCGAGCACGCTCGCGACGCGCGCGCAGAGTTCGAGGGCGCGCATATCCCGGGCGCGGTGTTCATGGACCTGGCCGAGCTGAACGACGCCGGGCCGGTGCCGCACATGCTGCCGCGCCCCGAGAAGTTCGCCAGCCGGATGCAGGCGCTCGGCATCGGCGATGGATCGCGGGTAGTGGTTTACGACGATAGCCCGCTGCACTCGGCCGCGCGGGCTTGGTGGATGTTGGGGGTGTTCGGCGTGCATCAGGTGGCGGTGCTCGATGGCGGGCTGGCCAAGTGGAAGGCCGAAGGGCGCGCGCTGGAGAGCGGCAAGCCCGTCGTGCGGCATCGGCACTTCACCGTGTGGGAGGACCGCAGCACGGTGCGCGACTTGGGCGCGATGACCGGTCTGCTGCGCGGGGGGACCGCGCAGATCGCCGACGCGCGCTCGCCCGGGCGCTTCGCGGGCACCGAGCCCGAACCGCGCGCGGACCTGCGGCGGGGGCACATGCCCGGCGCGCGCAGCCTGTATTACGCGACGCTGTTCGAGGCGGACGGCACGTGGAAATCGAAAGCCGATCTGGAGGCGACGATCCGCGCGGCGGGGATCGATCCGGACCGGCACGTGGTGGCGACGTGCGGATCGGGGATCACGGGCGTGACGCTGATGTTCGCGCTCGCGCTGATCGGCAAGCCGGGCGCGGCGCTGTACGATGGCAGCTGGTCCGAATGGGGCGCGCAGCCGAGTACGCCGGTGGTGACGGGCGCGGCGTGAGCAGTGCTCCCAAGCGCGGGCGCGGGACGCAGATCGTCCATGGCGGGCGGCGGCCCGAATGGACGGCGGGGCTGATCTCGCCCGGAGTGGGGCGGGCATCGACGATGGTATTCCCGACCTTGGCGGCGCTGGAGAAAGCGCGGCCGGGGCATGGGCTGTTCTATGGCCGCTATGGGACGCCGACGCAGTGGGCGCTCGAGGAGGCGCTGACGCAGCTGGAGCCCGGAGCGGCGGGGACGTGGCTGTATCCGAGCGGGGTGGCGGCGGTGGCGGCGGCGATGATCGCGTGCGTGAAGAGCGGCGATCATGTGCTGATGGTGGATACTGCCTACGATCCAACGCGCGCGCAGGCGGTGGGCCTGCTGGCACCGATGGGGGTGGAGACCGAGTTTTACGATCCCATGATCGGCGCGGGGATCGCGGCGCTGATCCGCCCGAATACAGCGCTGATCCTGATGGAAAGCCCGGGGAGCCTGACGTTCGAGGTGCAGGACGTGCCTGCGATCGTGGCGGCGGCGAAGGCGCGCGGGGTGGCGACGGTTCTGGACAATACGTGGGCGACGCCGCTCCGGTTCAGGGCGATTGAGAAGGGGGCGGACCTGAGCGTGCAGGCGCTGACCAAATATGTGGGCGGGCATTCGGACGTGATGGCGGGGGCGGTGACGGCGGGGCCGGGGGCGTGGGAGCGGTTGCAGCGAACCAGCCAGGCGCTGGGGATGTGCCTTTCGCCGGACGATGCGTTTCTGGCGGCGCGGGGGCTGCGGACGTTGCATGTTCG
>JBBQJX010000265.1:0-3456 GCA_038326295.1 Sphingomonadales bacterium | reverse complement strand
AATCGCTTGTCCGCCGCCTCGGTGATCGGCGCGTTGTCGGGCGTGGTCAGATATGCATAGGCCCGCGCCTTGGAACGCCCCACCCGCCCCCGGATCTGGTACAGCTGCGCCAGCCCGAACATGTCCGCGCGGTGCACGATCAGCGTGTTCGCAGTGGGAATATCGATCCCGCTCTCTATGATGCTGGTCGAGAGCAGCACGTCGTACCGCCGGTCGTAAAACGCACTCATCCGGTCCTCCACCTCGGAGGCAGCCATCTGGCCGTGCGCCGAGATCGGCTTCACTTCAGGCACATGCTTGTGCAGGAACGCCTCGAGATCGGGCATGTCCGCGATGCGCGGGGTAACCATGAAGGTCTGCCCGCCACGCGCGCGTTCCCGCAGAAGGGCTTCGCGCAACACCGCCGGGTCCCACGGCGAAACATATGTCCTTACCGCCAGCCGGTCGACGGGCGGCGTCGCGATGATCGAAAGTTCGCGCAGCCCGCTCATCGCCATCTGCAACGTGCGCGGGATCGGCGTCGCGGTCAGCGTCAGCACATGCACGTCGGTCTTCAACGCCTTCAGCTTCTCCTTCGCCGCCACGCCAAAACGCTGTTCCTCGTCCACCACCACCAGCCCCAGCCGGTCGAACGTCACCGATTTGGACAGGATCGCGTGCGTCCCCACCACGATGTCCACGGTGCCATCCGCCAGCCCGTCGCGCGCAGCCTTCGCCTCCGCCGAGGTAACGAGCCGGGATAGCTGGCGCACCTGCACCGGGAAGCCCTGGAACCGGTCACGGAAATTGGCGTAATGCTGCCGTGCCAGCAGGGTTGTCGGTGCCACCACCGCCACCTGCATCCCCTGCATTGCCGAGACGAACGCGGCGCGCAGCGCCACCTCGGTCTTGCCGAAGCCCACGTCGCCGCACACCAGCCGGTCCATCGGCTTGCCGCTCGCCAGATCGGCGAGCACGTCGTCCACCGCTTTCAGCTGATCGTCGGTCTCCACATAGGGAAACCGATCGACGAATTCGGCGTAGGCGTGCGGATCGGGCACCATCGCGTCCGCCTGCCGCTGCGCGCGCTCGGCGGCAGTCTTCAGCAGTTGGTCGGCGATCTCCTTGATGCGCTCCTTCATGCGCGCCTTGCGGCCCTGCCACGCCGCGCCGCCGATCTTGTCGAGGCTCACCCCCTCGGTCTCGGCGCCATAGCGGCTCAGGACATCGATGTTCTCAACGGGCACGAACAACGTGCCCCCATCATATTGCAAACGCACGCAATCATGGCTGGCGCCCGCGATCTGCAGCGGCTCCAGCCCCTCGAAGCGCCCTATGCCGTGCTCGCGGTGCACCACGTAATCGCCCGGCATCAGCGTGGCCATTTCGGACAGGAACGCATCCGCCTTACGATTGCGCCGCCGCCGCACCAGCCGCTCGCCCAGCATGTCCTGCTCGGTCAGCACGTTCACATTGCCAAGCGTGAAGCCATGGCCGAGCGCCACCACCATCAACGGCACCCGCCCATCTGCCGCCAGCCCAAGCGCGCCCTGCCACGAATCGGCGTCCACCGCCTTTTCCAGCCCGTGATCGCCCAGCAGTCCCGTCAGCCGATCGCGCGCGCCGCGCGAATAGGTCGCCAATATGGTTCGCCGCTTGGCCTTCCGCTCAACGGCGATGTGCGCCACCACGGCATCGTACACATTCGCGTTCGCCGCGCGCTCCGGAGTGAAATCGCGCGGTGGTCGGGCTTTGAGATCGTGCACTCCGGCACCGTCCGCGTCGAACGGCGTCGTCACATGCGCGCGGTGCACCTTGACCGCCGCGTCCCACTCCGCCGCGCCCAGATAAAGTTTCCCGGGCGGCAACGGCCGATAGCCGCCGCGCGTCGTCGCCAGCACATCGAGGCGGTTCTGGTGATAATCCGCCAGCGTCTCGAACCGCCGCCGCGCGCCGTCGATCGCCGAGGCGTCGCGCACAATGACGTCCTTCGGCCCCAGATAGTCGAACAGCGTCGCCAGCGTGTCCTCGAACAGCGGCAGATAATGCTCCATCCCCGCCATGCGCCGGCCGTCGCTCACTGCCTCGTACAGCGGGTCCGCCGTGGCCCCGGTGCCGAACGCCGCCACATAGCCTTGGCGGAATCGCCGGATCGAAGCCGCGTCGAGCAGCGCCTCGCTCACCGGCAACAGCGTGAACCCCGGCGCGGTCTCGATCGTGCGCTGCGTGCCCACTTCGAAGCGCCGCAGCGTCTCGATCTCGTCCCCGAAGAAATCGAGCCGCAGCGGCGTCCGCTCGCCCGCCGGGAACACATCGATCAGCCCACCGCGCACCGCATATTCGCCCGCTTCGACCACCGTATCGACGCGCACATAGCCATTGGCCGAAAGCAGCGCGGACAACTGATCGCGGTCCATCGCATCGTGCGCCTTGATCGCGCGGGTGGCAGCGATGATCCGCGCCGGGGCCAGCACGCGCTGCGTCAGCGCGTTCAGCGTCGTCACCACCAGCTGCGCGCCCGCAGGCTTCGCGGTCAGCCGCGCCAGCCCCGCCAGCCGGTCCGCGCTCGATCGCGCGCTCGGCGATGCGCGGTCGTAGGGCAAACAATCCCACGCGGGAAACTGTACCGTCTCGATCTCGGGCGCGAACACCATCGCCGCCTCGGCCAAGCCGCGCGCCTGCGCCTCGTCCTCCGCCACGAACACCGCCCGCCCCGGCACCGCCGCGCGCGCCAGTTCTGCCATCAGCCACGGCTGCAACCCCTCGGGGCAGTTCGCCAGTGTCAGCGGGGCTTTGGCCGCCAGGATCGGCCGGGGATCGATCACCGCGCCACCGCGATATAATCGAGCCGCCGCATCGCCTCCATCAACGCCCCCTCATACGCCGCTGGACACGCCGCCGTGCCGATCGCCCACGCCATCACGTCGGCGTCCTGCTCGTGCAGCAGCGCTTCCGCCCACGCGATTTCCTCCTCGCCCCAGCCGCCCGCATACGTGCGCACGAAGCCGCCGATCAGCATGTCGGCCTCCTTCGTCCCCCGGTGATCGCCACGAAACAGCAGGCGGCGGCGGCGGTCTTCCAAAGATAGCTGGGTCAAGAATGGCCTCAATGCAGCAGCGCCCGCAGCACCCGTGGCGGGCGGCGGGATAACTGGCGTAGAACATGGCGGTCTAACGATGCGCCCGACCATCCTCAACCCGCTTTTCGCCGCAGTGAGCGGTTTGCCCGGCGTCGGGCCAGCCGTCGCCAAGACGCTCGCGCGCCTGAAACTCGAACGCGTCATCGATCTCGCCTTCCATTTGCCCACCATGTTCATCGAGCGCGTGGCGTTGACCGTGCTCGATCCCTGCTACGAGGATCGTACCGTCACGCTGACCGTCACCGTCGACGAGATCGTCCCGGGCGCGGGCCGCGCGCCCACCCGCGTGCGCGTGCGCGATGCGCACGATAACCCCTTCACCCTCGTCTATTTCGGCG
>JBBQJX010000264.1:0-3480 GCA_038326295.1 Sphingomonadales bacterium | reverse complement strand
CCCGCTTCTGGCCGGGCCCGCTCACCCTCGTGCTCCCCGTCCGTGCGGACGCGCCCGTGACGCCGCTGGCGCGCGCGGGGTTGCCTACCCTCGCGGTTCGCGCCCCCGCGCACCCTATCGCGCAAGCCATCATCGCGGGCCTCGACCGTGCAGTTGTCGCGCCATCGGCGAACCGGTCGGGCAGCCTTTCGCCCACGCGCGCCGAACATGTGACGCTGGATGTTCCCGTCCTCGATGGCGGCCCCGCGCACTGGGGGGTCGAATCGACGATCGTCGCCGTTGCGCGAGGCCGCGCCACCCTGCTCCGACCTGGCGCGATCCCCGCCGATGCGCTGGGGCTTCCGCTCGACGATCCCGAAGGGGGTGCGATCACCGCACCCGGGCAAATGGAAAGCCACTATGCCCCCATCCAGCCGGTCCGGCTGAATGCGCTCCACGCGCAGCCACACGAATATCACATCGGCTTCGGCGCAGTGAGCGGAGACGAGAACCTGTCGCCCGGCGGCGACACGACCGAGGCGGCCGCGCGGCTGTTCGATCTGCTGCACCGCGCGCAGGCGAGCAGTCGCGCCGCGATCGCGGTCGCGCCGATACCCGCGACGGGGCTGGGCATGGCAATCAACGACCGGCTGCGGCGCGCAGCCGCCCTCAGGGCCTGAATCGGCCCAACCTTTGCTATTTCGTCAGGCTGATCCCGCCGAAGCGCTTGTTGAACTTCGCCACCTGACCGGCCTGATCTAGCATGCGGCCCGTCTGCCCGGTCCACGCCGGGTGGACCTTGGGATCGACGTCGAGCGACATGGTATCGCCCTCCTTGCCCCAGGTCGAGCGCGTCTCGAACACGGTGCCGTCGGTCATTGTGACCTTGATCATATGGTAATCGGGGTGAATGCCGGGTTTCATCGCGCGAAAATCCTTCTTCAGGCGACTGGTTACCGACCAGTGCCGAAGCGGGCGCGGATAGCCGCAATCCCCACCGTGCGCAACAGCGAACCCGTTGCGCGCGGTGGCGCATGAGCGCACTATGACCGGCATGCGACTCGGCTCTCTCCCGCTGCTGATCGCGCTTCTCGCGCCTGCGCTGGCGTTCGCCGCTGTGACGGCTTCCGCGCCCGCCCCACTGATCGCCCCCGCCACGCTCGACGACACGCTCGAAGTCAACGGCGAGGCGCTCAAGGCCCGACAGCTCGAAACGCGCATGTCGGTCGCAGTCGAGGTCAACGGCCAAGGGCCGTTCCGCTTCATCGTCGATAGCGGCGCAGATCGCTCGGTCATCGGATCCGCGCTCGCCGAGCGCCTCGCGCTGCCTGCGGGCCGCGCGGTCCGCCTCAACGGAATGGCGGGCTCAAGCGAGGTTCCGACCGTGCTGCTTGACAGCCTGGGCCTCGGCCAGAGCCGCGTGCCCGGCATCGCCGCCCCCGCGCTCCCCGAGGATTATCTGGGCGCGCAGGGCCTGGTGGGCATCGACGCACTCGCCGAGCAACGGCTCATGCTCGATTTCGAAGCCAAGACGATTACAGTCGAGGATGCGCGCCGCCCCGAACCACGCGGCGGTGCGGACGAGATTATCGTCGTCGCGCGCCGACGCCACGGCCAGCTCATCCTGACGCAGGTCAGCGTCGGACGTCAGCAACTGTCCGCTGTGATCGATACCGGCTCGGAAGCCACGATGGGTAACTCGGCGCTGCGTGCACGCGTCTTCGCCGGCCGCCACCCCCCGGTCCCGCTCAAGATCGAACTGATCAGTGTCACCGGGGAGCGCGTCCAGGCCGATCTGGTCATCCTGCCCCTAGTCACCATCGGTGGCCTCACGCTCCAGAACGTCCCCGTCGCCTTCGCCGATGCTCCGCCATTTCGCCTCTTCGGCCTCGACCGCGAACCCGCGATGCTGCTCGGCACTGATCTGCTCGGCACCTTCCGCCGCGTCAGCCTCGATTTCGGCCGCCGCCGCGTCCGCTTCGTCCTGCGCGAAAGGGACCGCGACCGGCGCTCGGGACCAGCGATCGTGACAGCCTATTCGGCCTCACGCTTCGAACGGGCCAACTGACGCGCTGCTTGCCTCAATCGGATCATCGGCCTAACCTCAGGTGCGCGAAGGTGCTCCCGGCCACGGCCGGGGGAGAATAGGGAAGCCGGTGGGGGGGAACCCGAAACCGGCGCTGTGCCCGCAACTGTGAGCGGCCAGTCTGCGCGCCGACATGCCACTGGGGTCCGCCCCGGGAAGGCGGCGCGGGGACGTCATGAGCCGCAAGCCAGGAGACCTGCCCTCGCACGGCTGTCCACACCCCCGCCGGGTCCAGCGGAGATGTGCGGGGTTCGCCCCGCCCGTGACGGCTTCACCGCCGTTCACGAAAGGACCCCGACCCCCATGCGCCTCCCCCCCCTCGCCGCCGCGCTCACCGCGTGGCCGCTCGCCGCGTCCGCCGCCGGACCCGTCCCCGCCGCGCCGCCACCGCCCGCCGATCAAGTCCTCGTCTCCGCCGCGCGCGAACCCGTGCCAGCCCTCCTCGCGGGGGTCTCGGCCACCGTCATCGATACCGCCACGCTCGAAACCGTCCAGCTCCCCCAGGTCACCGATTACCTCCGCCTCGTTCCCGGCGTCGCCGTCGCCACCTCGGGGCCCTTGGGCGCACAGACGCAGGTCCGCATCCGGGGCGCGGAAGCCAATCACACGCTCGTCTTCGTCGATGGCATCGCATCCAACGATCCCGCCTCCTCGGGCGAATATCTGTTCCAGACGCTCCCCGCCGATGGGCTCGCGCGCATCGAAATCCTGCGCGGCCCGCAGTCCGCGCTCTGGGGCAGCGAGGCGATCGGCGGCGTCGTCAGCGTCACCACCCCCGCGCCCACCGCCGGCCGCACCGCGCAGGCCCGCATCGAGGGCGGCTCGCTCGGTACCTACCGCGCCGCCGCCGCCGCCAATCTGGGCACCGAGACCGCCGCCATCAGCGGCACCGCCAGCTATGTCGCGACCGACGGCATCGCCATCTCGGGACGCCCCGGCGATCAGCGCAACGGCTTCGACAACCTCGCGCTCAGCCTCAAGAGTGTGCTGCACCCCACCCCGGATGGCGAACTGGGTGCAGTGATCCGCTACACCGATGCGACCACGCGCTTCGACGATACCGGGGACGATGGCCTCCCCCAGGACGCGCGCAATGCCAGCACGAACCGCGCATTCGCCGCGCGCGCCTATGCGGACGCCCACCTCGCCCATGGCGTGCTCGATGCGCATGTGGAGGCCACTTACGTCGATACCGACAACGTGAACCGCGTCGATAGCGCCTTTACCAACTCGGCCGCCGCCACTCGCCTGCGCTTTGTCGGCCAACTGACCGGTCACCTCACCACCGGCCAGTTTACCCACCGCCTCACCGGCGCGGCCGAATATGAAGAGCAGAGCTACGAAGCGCGCGACGAGATCTACGGCGGCTTCACAAACCAGCGCGCCCGCCGCGATCAAACCAGCGGCATCGGCGA
>JBBQJX010000263.1:0-3486 GCA_038326295.1 Sphingomonadales bacterium | reverse complement strand
GGCTTGACGTGGTCCGCCATCCTACTGGTCCTGTTCGCGCGCGCCGCCGGTGCCCAGCGTTCCACCGGGCGAGCCCGCGCCGTCGTCGGTCGCGCCGCCCGCCCCCGCGCGGTCGTGTTCGCTGTCCAGCGCCGAGTTGGGCTTGGGTTCGGGTGCAACGTCCCTCGGATCGGGATCGGTCATGCGGGGTCTCCTTCGCCTCGCCACAACCGGCGGCGGGCGCGATCGGTTGCGCGTGAAGCTCAACCTTCCGGATCGGCGCGGGCGTCCGCTTCCATGTTCGTGTCCGCTTGGGGCAGCCACACTGGCCAGTTCACGCGCAGCGGCACGCCTTCCAGCGAGAGCGCCGCGCCCGCAAACTCCACGCGCATCCAGGCAATACCGTGCTCGCCGCGCCATCCCCGAAGCTCGCCCGCTGCGCGCTCGCCCGCCATGATCGTCCGTGCCTCGCCGGGATCGGCACCGAGCGTCACGGGCAGCAGGCGGCGGCGCACGCTGGCACGGTAATGCATGCGCGCGGTGTTTTCCTGGCCGACATAACAGCCCTTGGTGAAGCTGACGCCGTGCAGTTCGGCGGCATTGGCTTCGAGCCACAGCGTCCTGTCTATGCCAAGATCGGCCGCGCCCTCGGGCACGCCAAGCGCGTAACGGTGCGCGTGCCAGGTCGCCGCATCGGCCGCCCCTTCGATGGGGGAGCCGGGCGAGCGCTGGCCGAGTGCTGCCAGCCGGGGATCGGACGGCCAGCCCGGCCTCACGCTTTCGCCCCACGCCGCTAGCACGCCGACCTCGCTGCGCTCGATCGCAACCGCGCGCTTGAGCCGGTACATCGTCAGCCGCCGGCCGAGATCTTCGGCGCGGCACCCCTCGCAATCGAGCCAGACGCCGCCGCAGCCATCGTCAAAGAGGATCATGTCGAACAGCGCCTTGCCCTGGGGGCTGAGCAAGGCCGCCCACAGCGGGCGTTCGGGCGCGAGCGCGGCCATGTCGCTGGTCAGCAGCCCCTGCAGGAAGGCGCGCGTATCCGTGCCGGTCAGGTGAAGCATCACGCGGTCTTCGAGATTTGCGAAAGGCATGGCACCCTAGCTAGGTGCGCGCCCGCGCCCGCGCCATCCATACGAAAGACGGCGGGGGTCGCCCTCCCCCGCCGGCTCCGACTGCGCGACGAAATTCCACTGTTCCGAAAACGGCGGGCCGCTTCCGTGCAACACCGTGCAAGGCTCATGCCAAGGGCGAGAATGCGGGGGCAAGGCGCGGGTTGATCAGAATACCCAGCTGAAATTGGCGCAGACTTGTAAAGAATTCCGACACCGGACGTGCCAGCCCGTTCACCGGGCCGAAAGGTAGTGCGCTCAGAAGCCGGTTCGCAAATCCGCCACATTGCACCCCTAAGGCGCGCAACTAAGTTGTAGCGCGGACTACTGCCGATCCGAGGACCCATGGCGACCAACCTCAGCACCCCGCGCGCTTCGTTCTGGAAGCGCGCGCATTATCTCAATCGCATGACGATGCGCGAGCTCGTCGTCGCGTATTTCCAGCATCCCGCGATCATTGCCTATCTGGTGCTGACGGTGGCGCTGATCGGGCTTGCGATCGCATTTCCGGCAACACCCGGCGAGGTGATCGCGTCGATTGCTGTTGCCAGCCTCGCCTATCCCTTCTCGTGGTATTGCATTCACCGCTTCATCCTGCACGGCGGGTGGATGTACAAGCATCCGGTGACGGCGGCATCGTGGAAGCGCACGCATTACGATCATCACCAGGATCCCTATCATCTGGAGGTGCTGTTCGGTGCGCTCGTATCGACGTTGCCCGCGGTTGCGGTGACGACCGCGCTCGCGGGATATCTGATCGGCGGGCCGGGTGGTGCTGCGGCCGCGTTCGCCGCCGGGCTATTGACCACCTGCGTCTATGAATTCATTCACTGCATCCAGCATCTGGGCTTCACACCCAAAAACAAATGGGTCGCCGAGATGAAGCGCCGTCACATGGAGCATCATTTCCATGACGAGGACGGCAATTACGGCATCACCAGCTTCCTGCCCGACAAGCTGTTCGGCACGCTTTACGATCGGCGCGAGCGGCCGGTGAAGAGCAAGACTGTCTTCAACCTCGGCTACGACGCCAAGGTCGCCGAGCGTTGGCCGTGGGTGAAGCGGCTTTCGGGCGGTCTCCCCCCCTTGGGGCCGCCACGCCCCGTGGCGCGCGAGGGTTGAGCACGCTCACCGTCCGCGCGGTGGACACCGCGCGCGACCTGACCCGGTTCATCGATTTCGCCTACGACAATTACCGCGACGATCCCAACGCCTCGCCACCGCTGCGGCGCGATGCGGCCGAGCTGCTCAACCCGAAGAAAAACCCCTGGTTTGAGCACGCGCGCGCGCGCTTTTTCCTTGCCGAGCGAGGCGGCAAGGTCGTGGGGCGCATCTCGGCACAGGTGGACGATCTCGTGCTACAGTATATGGGCGCGGGCACGGGCCAATGGGGCAGTTTCGAGCTGATCGACGATGCGCAGGTGGCAACCGCGCTGTTCGATGCCGCCGAGGGCTGGCTGCGCGCGCAGGGGATGACCCGATCGCTCGGTCCCTTCACGCTTTCGATCTGGGACGAGCCCGGGCTGCTGATCGAGGGCTTCGATCACCCGCCGACCGTGATGATGGGCCACCACCGCGACTGGTACGCCAAACATGTTGAGGCGCGCGGCTACGCGAAGTGCAAGGACCTGTTCTGCTACGATCTGCCCGTGGACATTCCCTTCCCGCCGGTGGTCAACCGCGTGATCAAGACCGGGCTGGCGAACCCGCGCCTGAAGGTGCGCGACACGATCATGAGCGAATACGCCAAGGAATCGAAATTCATCCTCGAAATCCTGAACGATGCTTGGGCGGGGAATTGGGGCTTCACTCCGCTGACGACAGCGGAGAGCACCTATGCGGGCAAGAAAATGCGCCCGGTGGTGTATCCCGATCTGGTGCGCGTGGCCGAATATGATGGCGAGCCGATTGCCTTCATGTTCACGCTGCCCAATCTGAACGAGGTAACGCAGAAGTTCAACGGCCGGTTGTTTCCCTTCCACTTCATTGCGCTGCTGCGATCGATCAGGAAGCCGCGCCCGAGATCGGTACGCGTGCCCCTGATGGGCGTGCTGAAGAAGTATCAGGGGACACGCCTTGCCAGCCTCGCCGCGTTCATGATGATCGAGAACATCCGCAACACATCGAGCACGCGATACGGGGCAACGCGCGCCGAGATCGGCTGGATTCTGGAGGATAATGCGCCGATGCGCGGCATCGCCGAGATTATCGACGCCAAGATCAACAAGATCTACCGCATCTACGAACGCGCGCTCTAGAGTGTGATCGGGTCACGTTGCGTATATCCTGAGTTGCGGAGATAGTTGGCGCATTCGGCTGGCGGGAAGCGGTCGAGCAGGGAGCCGATGCGCTGCCATACGCTGGTGATCGACCGTTCGTCGGCTTTGCGCAGCAG
>JBBQJX010000262.1:0-3491 GCA_038326295.1 Sphingomonadales bacterium | reverse complement strand
GGTGGAGCGGGACGGGCACCAGCAGCGCGTCCGCATCCAGCCAGCGCGCGCCGACACGCAGCATCTGGGCCGCCATGCCGCGCGCCAGCTGCGTGCCATCGCCGTGCTTGAGCGTGAGCACGACCTGCCGCACCGGATCGGCATAGGCGAGCGCGGCGCGCGCGGTATCGAAGGCGGGCGCGTGCTGTGTGCAGCGCCAGCAGCGCGCGTGGGGGCCGGTGTCCTCCGCGAACGGCTCGCCGCAGATCGCGCACCAGGGCGGGGTGAGGAAGCGCAGTGCGGACCAGCACGTCGCGCAGAACCGGTCGTCGGCTTCCACGATTTCGCTGCACCCGGGGCAGCGCGGCGGGAGCATCAGCGCAAAGGCGGCGACGAACGGGCGCGCGAGGACGTTGATAGCGGCGGTCATGCACGCGATGCTGGAGCGCGCGGGGCGGCGCGGGAAGAGCGATGGTAATTACGGTGAATAAATCGAGTGTGGCGGAGCCTTTCGACCGCGCGCTGCGCCGGGTGCGGCGCGACCGGGCTGTAAGCGCGTGGGCCATCGTGGCCGACGTGCATGCTCACATGGCCAACGAGATTGGCGCGCGGCTAGCGGTGGAGGGGCGGCGGTTCGAGCACGCACTCGATCTGGGTTGCCGCGATGGCGCTCTTTCGCTTCCTGCCGGGCGAGTGACCCGGCTCGATGCGGGCCATGCCTTCGCGCACGCCGCCGGGGGCGTCCAGGCCGACGAGGATCGGCTGCCCTTTGCGGCTGCAAGCTTCGATCTGATCGTCAGCGTGGGTGCGCTGCACGGGGTGAACGATCTGCCCGGCTGCCTCGCGCAGTGCTGCCGCGCGCTTAAACCCGGCGGACAGTTCATGGCGGTGTTCCCGGGCGGCGATACGCTGGGCGCGCTGCGGCGCTCGCTGTTCGCCGCCGAGGAGGCGGTATCGGGCGGCGTCAGCCCACGCGTCCACCCGATGGTCGATCCCGCCGAAGCACCGGGACTGCTCCAGCGCGCCGGGTTCGGCGAGCCGGTGGTGGACATCGAGCCGCTGCGGCTTCGCTACCGCGATCTGGCCGCGCTGGTGCGCGATCTGAGGGCAGGGGGCGAGACCAATCTGCTGCACACGCGCGGCCCCGCCATCGGGCGCGGACTTTCCCGCACGGCTGCTGCAGCGTTCGGCGCGTTGGCGGATGCGGACGGGCGGGTGAGCGTCGATGTGCAACTTCTCCACCTCGCGGCACGCGCGCCTGCCACATAAAGATCGCTTTATATCCCTTGCCCGGGCGCGTGCCTCCGCCTAGAGGCGTGTCAACCGGACAAGGATTCCCCGACATGACCAACCACGATTACGCCGTCGCCGACATCGCTCTCGCCGGCTGGGGCCACCGCGAGATCGCGATCGCCGAGACCGAGATGCCCGGCCTGATGGCGCTGCGCCGCGAGTTCGGCGCTTCGCAGCCGCTCAGGGGCGCGCGCATCGCGGGATCGCTGCACATGACGATCCAGACCGCGGTGCTGATCGACACGCTCGTCGCGCTGGGCGCGACAGTGCGCTGGGCATCATGCAACATCTATTCCACGCAGGACCACGCCGCCGCCGCGATCGCGGCCAAGGGCGTGCCGGTGTTCGCGCACAAGGGCGAAACCGGGGCGGAATATTGGGATTTCCTCGACCGCGTGTTCCAGTGGCCGAACGGTGAATATGCCAACATGATCCTCGACGATGGCGGCGATGCGACCGCCTATGTCCTCCTCGGCGCGCAGCTCGAGGCGGGGACCGATCTGAAGGCCCCCGAGAACGACGAGGAAGTCGAGTTCTTCAAGGTGCTGCGAATGCGTCATGCGGCCACGCCCGGCTTCTTCACCGCCACGCAGGCGTCGATCAAGGGCGTGTCCGAGGAGACCACCACCGGCGTCCACCGGCTCTACGAAATCGCCAAGGCGGGCAAGCTGCCGTTCCCCGCGATCAACGTGAACGACAGCGTGACCAAGTCCAAGTTCGACAATCTGTACGGTTGTCGCGAATCGCTGGTCGATGCGATCCGGCGTGGGACCGACGTGATGCTCTCGGGCAAGGTCGCGGTGGTGGCGGGCTATGGCGACGTGGGCAAGGGTTCGGCCGCGTCGCTGCGCCAGGGCGGCGCGCGCGTACTCGTGACCGAAGTCGATCCGATCTGCGCGCTGCAGGCGGCGATGGAGGGCTATGAGGTCGTCACGATGGAGCAGGCGGTGCCGCGTGCGGACATTTTCGTCACCGCGACGGGCAATGTCGACGTGATCACGGTGGATCACATGCGCGGCATGAAAGACCGCGCGATCGTGTGCAACATCGGGCATTTCGATAGCGAGATCCAGATCGAGGGCTTGCGCAACATGATCTGGGAAGAGGTCAAGCCGCAGGTGGATGAGGTGGTGTTCCCCGATGGCAAGCGGCTGATCGTGCTTTCGAAAGGGCGTCTGGTCAATCTGGGCAACGCGACCGGCCATCCGAGCTTCGTGATGAGCGCCTCATTTACCAACCAGGTGCTCGCACAGATCGAACTCTGGACGCAGGGGCAGAAGTACGAGAACAAGGTTTACGTGCTGCCCAAGCATCTGGACGAAAAAGTGGCCGCGCTGCACCTAGGCAAGCTGGGCGTGACGCTGACCAAGCTGAGCGACAAGCAGGCGAAGTATATCGGCGTGGGCGAAGCGGGGCCGTTCAAAGCCGAGGCGTATCGGTATTAGGCTCGCTCGAGTTGCTCAGTGTTTCTGCGGCTTGCGCCCGTAGCGGCGGCACATGGCAGGTGGCGGCAATCCAGACGCTATCGGGATCGAGTTCGTCATAGGCGTGTCGAAGGTGATTGCCGATGCCCCGGATGTTGCCCACCGGCTGACCGGGAAGCAACCTGGCGGCATCGTCGCCAAGCCGGAACACGGCTTCGCTAATTCGCTGTAGGCACCGCTCCAGCGCCGCCCAGCGGATCGGATCGGCGATAAGGGCTTCCATCGTGGCGTTCGCCACGATAGCAGCGAGCAAGTCAGCGTTTTCGACGATGTGATCGAGGGCCAGCCTTGGATCGTGCCTAGAAGACAAGACGAAGGTCCGGTGCGATGTTGCGCATCAATCGCTCGCGGCGGATCGGTTCGGTGAGCAGATCGACGTTGCGCCCCAATATGCTCTCTAGGTCATCGTGGACGGAATATCTCGCCCAACAGCTTGTGGCCTTCTGACGGTCGATCTGCGCCAGCAAATCCACATCGCTGTCCGGCCCTGCCTCATCGCGCGCGACCGAGCCGAAC
This sequence comes from Sphingomonadales bacterium, assembly GCA_038326295.1. Classification (GTDB taxonomy): domain Bacteria; phylum Pseudomonadota; class Alphaproteobacteria; order Sphingomonadales; family Sphingomonadaceae; genus JAVVHE01. The sequence continues at coordinate 219 of JBBQJX010000262.1, read as the reverse complement.
AGCGACAGCCGCTCGATCCCCGCCGCGCGCAATTCGGCTTCGTGCGCGCGGAGCGTGGCGATGATCTCGTCGGCGGTGGGCATGGTGCGCTAGCATATAGGGGAAACCGGGGGTGGCGGCTATCATGGGCGGTATGATCGGTCGCCTCAACCATGTGGGCATCGCCACCCCCAGCCTCGAGGGCGCCATCGCGCTGTACCGCGACATGCTCGGAGCGAC
>JBBQJX010000261.1:0-3497 GCA_038326295.1 Sphingomonadales bacterium | reverse complement strand
ACGCGTGCCTGATCGTGCCGGTACCGGTCGTGCTGCTGATGCCGGGGCCGTGGGCGGCGGCGCTCGTGCTGGGCGTCGCTTTGTTCGCGCACCAGGGGTTCAGCACCAACGTGTTCGGCTTCGTGACCGATGTTTTCCCTGCGCGCATCGTTGGCACGGTGATCGGGCTCGGCGCGTTCGCGGGCAATCTGGCGGGCATGGGGATGATCGAGTTCGCAGGCTGGTCGCTAAGCCGGGGGCACGGCTATCTGCCGATGTTGAGCGTGTGCGCGTTGAGCTATCTGCTCGCGCTGGCGGCGGTACAGCTGCTGGTGCCGCGCATCGATGGGGCGTTTGCGGCGGGTGCTTCCCCTGCGGCGGCGAAGGGCTAGACTGCGGCGGAACCGGAGCGACCACCGATGCGCCTGCCTGTCCTTCTCGCCTGCACTCTGTCCGCCTCGTCCGCTCTGGCATTACCCGCGCCCCGGCCGGATCCCGCGATCGCCGCTATGGCGGCACAGGTCTCGTCCGTGCGGCTGAGGGCGGACGATCTGAAACTGGTCGGGTTCGGCACGCGCAGCACCTTTTCGGAGAAAGCCCCGCCCGGACGTGGCGTGTTCGCCGCGCGCGCATGGCTGCTGGAGCAGTTGCGGGCCATCGCCGCCACCACCGGCGGCCGCATGGGCGTGTCGCTCGACAGCTATATCCAACGTCCGGACGGCAAGCGCGTGGCGCGCGACGTGGAGATATCGAGCGTGATCGCCACGCTTAAAGGCAGCGAGCCCGGCGGACGCACCTATGTGATGAGCGCGCATTACGATTCGCGCAATTCGACCAATGACGATTCGGTCGCGGACGCCCCGGGCGCGGACGACAACGGATCGGGCACGGTTGCGGTGCTTGAAGCCGCGCGCGTGATGGCGGGGCTCAAGCCTCGCGCGACGGTGATCTTCGCGATTTTCGATTCCGAGGAACAGGGGCTGCTCGGAGCGCATCACTTCGCCGAGGGGCTGAAGGCTGCGGGTGTCGATGTGCAGGGCGATCTCAACAACGATATTATCGGATCCTCGCTCGGGCGCGGCGGCGCGAAGGAGGGCGCGACGGTGCGCATCTTCTCCGAAGCCGTGGCGGCGGGATCGGACGTGGCGCGGGTGAACGCGATCGGGAACGAGAATGACAGCCCGTCGCGCGAACTCTCGCGCTACGCACGCGCCGTGGGCGACGCCTACGTGCCGGCCCTGAAGGGCGATCTTGTCTTCCGCGCGGACCGCTTCCTGCGCGGCGGCGATCACGAGGCTTTTAACGCGGCCGGTTTCGCCGCGATCCGCTTCGTCGAGCCGTTCGAGACCTACGAGCATCAGCACCAGAACATCCGCACCGAGGGCGGCGTGCGCTACGGCGACCTGCCCGAGCATATGGACTTCGACTATCTGGCGCGCGTGACGCGTTACAACGTGGCGGTGCTGGCAAGCCTCGCGATGGGACCGGGGCGCGTGGCCGATGCGCAGACCGAGACGAAGGAGCTGACCAACGATACGACGCTGAGCTGGTCGCCGGTACCGGGTGCCACGGCCTATGAGGTGGTTGCGCGGCGGACGACGGAGGCGGACTGGGACCGCGTGCTTGCGACGACGAAAGGCGTGCGCGCGACGGTGCCCTATTCGAAGGACAATCTGCTTTTCGGCATCCGTGCGGTGGATGGCGCGGGTCGGCGCGGAGTCGTGGCGTTCCCGCTGCCGATACGCTGAGGGCGGTCCGTTCAGATCACCTCGGTCTTGTAATGGTGCCAGAGAAACGCCGCCATCGCGCCGCGCCACGGACGCCAGGGTTCGGCGAGTTCGCGCGTCAGCTTCTCGCTCGGCCGCTCGTCCAGCCCCATCACACGCCCCATCTCGATCTGCACCGCAAGATCGCCCGCCGGGAACACGTCGGGGCGGCCATCGGAGAAGAGCAGGTAAATCTCGGCGGACCAGCGGCCGATGCCCTTGAGCGCGACAAGCATGGCGACCGCCTCTTCGTCGTCGGCGGGGAGCGCGTCGAAATCGAGCGTGCCGGTGGCGACCGCTTCGGCGAGGCCCCGCCCGTAGGCGGCTTTCTGGCGCGAGAAGCCGCAGGAGCGCAGCGCTTCATCGGAGAGCGCAAGCAAGGCACGGGGATCGGCGGGATCGCCCGCGACGCCCACGAACTTGCGCCACATCGCGTCGGCGGCGAGGAAGCTGACCTGCTGGCCCAGGATCGTGCGCAGCAGCGTGGCATAGCCGCGCCCGCGTTCGCGTTCCTGCGGATAGCCCGCGCGTGCGACGGCGGCGGCGACGCGCGGATCGCGCGCGGCGATCGCATCGATGCCGATGCGAAGCTGTTCGGTGGTGAGGCCCATGCGCGCGCCTTCTTGCGCGGCGCACGCGCGCCAGTCCATAGCCGCGCACGCAGCCACCCAAGCGGATACGCCCACCCCATGCCCAAGCTCACCGTGACCACCCGCGACGGCCAGTCGCGCGATCTGAACGCCACCGTCGGCCTGAGCGTGATGGAGAACATCCGTGACGCAGGCATCGACGAACTGCTGGCGCTGTGTGGCGGCTGCTGTTCGTGCGCCACGTGCCACGTCTATGTGGAAGACGCATGGCTCCCGCAGACCGGCAATCCCGGGCTGGACGAGGACGATCTGCTGGGCAGCTCGGATCACCGCCAGCCCAACTCGCGCCTGTCGTGTCAGATCGCCTTCACCGCCGCGCTCGATGGCTTGGTTGTGCGGATCGCACCCGAGGATTGACCCTGACGCTTGCCGGGGAGGTGCGCCGCGCCCTATTCTGCGCGCCATGAACGGGGAAACCGCGCGCGCCGTCTGGGCACCCATCGGGCTGCGCCGGATCGGACGCGAGGGCTTCTTCGCCGACAAGAACCGCGCGTTCTGGCTGCTACAAGTCGGCGGCTGGACCGGGTATTTCCTGCTGCGCGCGCTGGGAGGGCTCGCGAACAACATGGGCGTGGGCTTCGTGCTGCCTACCGCGATCATCACGATCACGGGCTTTTCGCTCACCCTGTTGATGGCGGCTGCCTATCGCCGGATCATCGAGATGCGCGTGCTGTTCGTCTGGACGCTCACGTTACTGCTGGTGATAGGGGCGTCGGCGCTGTTCTCGGTGCTCGAGGTTTGGGCGACCGCCACCTTCTACCGCCCCGGCTGGCAGCCGGTGGGGATGGAGTTTTTCGGTGGCATCCTGCTCGACCTCTCGGTGCTCGGCGCGTGGACGGGTCTGTATTACGGGGTGAACTATTATCTGCTGCTCTCCGAGCAGGCGCACGCGATGGACAAGGTGAGCGCGCAGGCGAACGAGGCGCAACTCACAATGCTGCGCTACCAGCACAACCCGCAATTCCTGTTCAACACGCTCAACTCCATTTCAACGCTGGTGCTCCTGAAGCAGACGGAGCGCGCGAACGCGATGCTGAGCCGCCTGTCCTCCTTCCTGCGCTACAGCCTGGGGGATCCCAAGCAGCTCGTCTCGGTGGCGCAG
>JBBQJX010000260.1:0-3505 GCA_038326295.1 Sphingomonadales bacterium | reverse complement strand
CCGCCGACATGAATGTGAGTTGGATTGGCCCCGTGGCAATCGCCGCGATAACCGTCATGCTGATCGTCGCGCTGTCGTGGCCGGTCGTGGCGCTCGTCCGGCGCGGCTACGGCTATCGGCCCGATCTTGGGATGCGCGACCGGCGTCTTTATCGCGGCGCGCGCGTGACAGCCTGGCTGTTTCTGGCGATCGGAATCGGATGGGTGCTGCTCGTCTCGGTGATCAGCAAGGATGTCGGCGCGCTCAACGGATCGCTCGACTGGGCGATGCGCGTTCTGCAGTTGCTGCTGGTGCTGGCGATCGTGGGGACCGCGGTGATGCTGTGGAACATGGTTGCAACCGTGCAGCGGCCGGGGCTGCATCTGGCCGGTTCGGTGTGGAGCGGGATCGTCGCGCTGTCGGCGGTATTCCTGGTATGGCTCGCGCTCGACATGCGATTGCTCACTGCGACGCTGAACTTTTAGACGACGCAACCGCGAGGGAGCGTGCTAATGCCTGGGCGAAATCTGATTATAGTTGCGGCACTGCTCGCCGGGAGCGCAGCGGCGGGGCCACAGCGCTACGACGTCGTGATCCGCGGCGGTACGATCTATGACGGATCGGGAGCCAAGCCCTATGTCGGAGATGTGGCGATTGCGGGCGACCGGATCGCGGCGATCGCGCCGCACATCGCCGCGCGCGGCGGGACCGAGATCGACGCGCGCGGCAAGGCGGTGTCGCCCGGCTTCGTCAACATGCTCGCGCACCCTGAGGAGAGCCTGCTCGTCGATGGCCGCGCGCTTTCGGACGTGACGCAGGGCGTGACGCTCGAAGTGATGGGCGAGATTTCGATGGGCCCGCTCACCCCAGCGATGAAGGCCGAGCTGATCGCGCAGCAGGGCGACGTTAAATATCCGATCACCTGGACGACCTATGGGCAATATATGTCTGGACTCGAGAAGCGCGGCATCGCGCCCAACGTCGCGGGGTTCGTCGGCGAGGGCACGGTGCGCGTGAACGTGCTGGGCGAAACGAGCGTGCAGCCCGATGCCGCGCAGCTTGCCGCGATGCGCGCGCTGGTGCGCCGATCGATGGAGGAGGGCGCGCTCGGCCTCACGACCGCGCTCATCTATGCGCCCAACACGTTTGCGGGGAAGCCCGAACTGATCGCCATCGCGCAGGAGTCGGCGATGTGCGGCGGCATGTACATCGCGCACATGCGCAGCGAAGGAGACCGGCTGATCGAGGCGATCCAGGAGACGATCGATATCGCGCGCGCTTCCGGCGCACCGGCGGAGATTTACCACTTCAAGCAGGCGGGCCGCGATAATTGGGCGAAGCTGACGCCTGCAATCGCCATGATCGAGGCCGCGCGGGCGAGCGGAACGCGCATCACCGCAGACATGTATCTCTACACCGCGGGTGCGACCGGTCTCGACGCTTCGATGCCGACATGGGTGCAGGATGGCGGCCTTCAGAAATGGCGCGAGCGGCTACGCGATCCCGGGATCCGCGCGCGTGTCGCCGCCGAAATGCGCAATGCGCACCCCAAGGATTGGGAAAACCTTTACGCCGGCGCGGGAGCGGACGGCGTCATGCTGCTCGAATTCAAAAGCCCGGCACTCAGGCGATATGCGGGAAAATCGCTCGCCGAGGTCGCGCGCCTGCGCGGCAAAAGTCCCGAGGAAACCGCGATGGATCTGGTTGTCGAGGACGACAGCCGCGTCGGCACCGCCTACTTCCTGATGAGCGAGGACAATATCCGGCGCGAGGTCGCGCTGCCGTGGGTGAGCTACGGCTCGGACGCCGCCGCGCCCGCGCCCGAAGGTGTGTTCCTGCGCTCGCCCCCCCACCCGCGCACCTACGGCAATTTCGCGCGCGTGCTCGCCAAATATGTGCGCGACGAGAAGGCGATCCCGCTCGAGGAAGCGGTGCGCAAGCTCACCAGCTTTCCCGCCGAGACGATCTCGATTGCCGATCGCGGACGCCTGAAGCCCGGCTATTACGCCGATGTCGTCGTGTTCGATCCGGCCACGATCCAGGACCACGCGACCTTCGCCAATTCGCACAAGCTGTCGACCGGCGTGGCGGACGTGATGGTGAACGGCCGCTTCGCGCTGCGCGACGGCAAGCCGACCGGCGCCCCGACGGGTCGCTACGTGCGCGGCCGCGCGTGGTCCGGCGCGCCGGGCGGCGGCTGCCGTGCGCGGGCGGCGGACTGGACGTGGGCGCGATAGAGGGATGATTGATCGCAGACCCGGGGGTCGCCCGTACGCTCTTCTCCGATTGGAAACTGAACGGACGACCGCTTTCGGGCACTCTCGATATCGCGGTGAATGTTGCGAACGGGATCGAGAGCTGATGGCAGTGATGCCCCAGCGAAAGGCAGTTATCCTGCACCCGACACTCTAAGCTCCTGGTCCGGATTCGGCCCCAACCTCGCACCACGCGGCACCGCCACGACGAGGACCTTTGTAGCCGGGGAGAGCATTGGCGGTCTTGCGGTCAGAGACGGGGTTAGCGGACGCCAATGTCCTCGTGCTAGATGGGGCCGGTGACAGGGGGCCATACAACATCGATTCTAGATGGCCCACCACCGTGGGACGAGGCCGCGCGCCTTCGCGCGCTCGACAGCTACGGCATCCTCGACACGCCGCGCGAGGCAGACTTCGACGACGTCGCGGCTCTCGCGGCCGCGGCGTTCGGCGCGCCGATCGGCGTCGTCAACCTGATCGCCGATGGCCGTCAGTGGTTCAAGGCCGAGATTGGTATCGGCGCGCGAGAGCTGCCCATTGATGTCTCGATCTGCGCGCACGCGCTGCTGCAGTCGGAGCTGATGGTGGTCACCGACACGACCATAGATCAGCGGTTTGCTTGCAACCCGCTGGTGACCGCAGACGAAGGCCTGCGCTTTTATGCAGGAGCGCTGCTGATAACACCCGAGGGCTTGCCGATCGGGACCGTCTGTGTTCTCGATCGGGTGGCGCGCCCGCACGGCATTACGGATCTTCAGAGCATGACGCTGAGCGTTCTCGCCCGTCAGGTCATGACGCAGCTCGAGCTGCGTCGTGTCCTCGCGCAGCGGCACCTCCAGCAGAAGGAGCTGCGCGAGAGCGAGACCCGCGGCAGGCTCGCGCTCGACGCTGCCGAGCTAGGCGCATGGGAGGCAGTGCCCGGCACCGGGCAGGTCTATGGCGACGCTCGCGCTCGACAGTTGATGGGGCATGACATTGGCACCTCTATGTCCTTCGACGACTATCTTGCGCACGTTGATCTGCGGGACCGTGCGCACTTCGCCGCTGCCATCGAGGCCACAATCGCCGATGCCGGCGACCGCCGCCTCGACGTCGAGTATCGCGTACGGCCGAACGGAGAGGAGGTTCGGTGGCTCAGTTCCAAGGCACAGTTGATCAAGCTGCCCGGCGAGCGCCGTCGCCTGATTGGTACCGTTCGTGACGTCTCTGACGAGAAGGCGGCCGACGAACACCGCAAGCTGCTGAACAACGAGCTGGAGCATCGGGTGAAG
>JBBQJX010000259.1:0-3511 GCA_038326295.1 Sphingomonadales bacterium | reverse complement strand
GCCACGCCCCCCGCCTCGCCGAACCCCACGCCCAGCCGCGCCAGGGCAAGCTGCGGATACGTCCGCGCCACGCCGCACGCCATGGTGAACAAGCTCCACAGCCCCAGCGCCAGCATCACGATCCACACCCGGCTGCGCCGGTCCGCAACCCACGCAATCGGCACCGCCATCGTCGCGTAGAACAGCGCGAAATACAGTCCGCTCAATCTTCCAAGCTGCGCATCGGTCAGAACCAGCTCATGCTTGATCGGCCCCGCCAGGATGCTCAGCATCTGCCGGTCGAGGAAATTGAGCGCATAGACGAGCGTCAGCAGCCCCAGCGCACGCCGCGCACCCGGCACCGCCGCCGATCCATCCCCTTCCCTTGTCATTGCGACAGAGGCTAGCATCGCGTCGCGCCAAGCGCCAACCGCGCTTGCCGTCCGCCACGCAGCCGATTAGTGTGTCGGCATAGTAACACGGGGAGTTTTCACCTTGCGCCACGCCTTCGCCGCCTTCGCCGCCCTCGCCGCCTCGCTGCTCGCCACCGCCGCCACGGCCGCGCTGGCGCAGGGCTCGCCGCCGCCGGGCATTCTCCCCGATACCGTCACGCCCACCGCCTACCGCCTCGATTTCACCGTCGATCCCGCGCAGCCCCGCTTCACCGGCCACACCGAAATCGAAATCCAGCTCAAGGCGGCCACCCGCACCCTCTGGATCCACGGCCGCGATCTCGCGGTCACCCGCGTCCAGGGCCTCACCGGCCGCATGGTCGCCAGCGAGGGCCGCTACAAGCAGATGCTCCCCACCGGCGTCGCGCAGATCGTCTTCGATCGCCCGCTCGCGGCAGGCCGCCACACGCTCGTCCTCGATTACACCGCCGCGTTCGGCACCAGCGCGTCGGGCCTGTATCATGTGAAGGTCGGCGATCATTGGTACGCCTACACGCAGTTCGAATCGATCGATGCGCGCCGCGCTTTCCCGTCCTTCGATCAGCCCGGCTACAAGACGCCGTTCACCGTCAAAATCGCCGCGCCCAAGGACCAGTTCGTCGTCTCCAACGCGCCCGAGACCGGCGATGCCGGACAAGGCGCGATGAAGGTCCACACCTACGCGCCGACAAAGCCCTTGCCGACCTATCTTGTCGCACTCGCGGTCGGTCCGTTCGATGTCGTCTCCACCGCCGCCGCACCCAACGGCGTTCGCTCCCAACCGCTCCCGATGCGCGGCATCGCCGAACGCGGCCAGCAGGAACGGCTCGCCTTCACCATGGCCAACGCGCCCAAGCTCACCGGCCTGCTCGAGGAATATTTCGGCATCGCCTACCCCTATCCCAAGCTCGATCTCGTCGCCTCGCCGATCATGGGCGGCGCGATGGAGAATGCGGGCATGATCACTTACGACGACAGCATCATCCTCGTCGACAAGAACGCGCCGCCGCGCCAGACGCTCGAACTGGGCTCGGTCGTCGCGCACGAGATTGCGCACCAGTGGTTCGGCGATCTCGTCACCCCGCGCTGGTGGGACGATATCTGGCTGAACGAAAGCTTCGCCACCTGGGCGGCCGAAAAGGTCGCCAGCCGCTGGAACCCCGCTGCGGGTGCGGACGTGGCGGACCTGAACGGCGCGCTCCGCACGATGAACCTCGACAGTCAAGCCGCAGGCCGCCCGATCCGCCAGCGCATCGACCGTAACGAGGAAATTGACAGCGCCTTCGATTCGATCACCTACCAGAAGGGCGGCCAGGTGCTGCGCATGATGGAAGGCTATGTCGGCGAGGCCGCCTTCCAGAAGGGCGTCCACCTCCACCTCACGCGCTACGCCTATGGCACGGCAACGGGCGACCAGTTCTTCGCCTCGATCGCCGAGGGCTCGGGCAAGCCCGGCGTCATCCCCGCCTTCCGCAGCTTCGTCGAACAGCAGGGCGTGCCGCTTATCACGGTCAAGGCCGCAAACGGCGGCGCATACACCCTCACGCAGGAGCGCTACCGCCCCATCGGCGTAGCGGCGGGCAAACCCCAGCTCTGGCAGGTCCCCGTCTGCGCCCGCTCGGGCGAGGGCCGCGCCTGCACGTTACTCACCGCGCGCACCGGCGGCCTCGCGATCAAGAGCACCGCGCCGTGGATCATGCCCAACGCGGGCGGGCGCGGCTATTACCGCTTCGATCTCGATCGCGCCTCGTGGGATGCGCTCATCGCCGCCACTCCCACGCTCGCCCCCACCGAGGCGATGGCCACCGCCGACAGCCTGTGGTCCAGCTTCGCCGCCGGACGCGCTCCCTTCGCGCAGGTAATCGCGGGGACGCGCTTGCTCGCCACGCACCGTGAACGCTACGCCGCCACCTTCCTCCCCAACACGCTGGCCGGTCTGTCGCAGACCGAGATGTCGGCCGGGGACCGCGCCAATTACGCGCGCATGATGCGCACGCTCTTCGCGCCGCGCCTCGCCGAACTGGGCTTCGATCCGCGCGCCGGCGCCTATGCCGCCGAGCCGTCGGAGCGCCGCGAACTCCGCCGCGTGCTCGCCAACTATGTCGCCGACGAGGGGAAGGACGCGACGCAGCGGACCAGGCTCCTCACCGCCGCGCAGGCCTGGCTCGGCGGGGATTCCGCCGCGCTCGATCCCGCATTCCGCCCGCTGGCGCTGCAAATCGCCGCGCACGATGGCGGCGAAGCGACGGTTCAGCGCCTGTTCGACCGACTCGCCGTCTCGAATGATCCGCAGGAACGCGCCCAGCTCGTTCAGGCCTTGGGGGGCATCGATCGCGCCGATCTCGCCCCGCGCATCCTCGCGCTCGCCGAGGATCCGCGCCTGCGCAATCTCGAGGGGCTCCGTATGGCGACCAGCCTCGCGCAGACCGCATCGACGCGTGATGTCGCCTATAAGTCCGCCGTCGCCAATTTCGACGCACTCGCCAGGGCCACGCCGCTCATCGCGTCCTTCCTGCTCGGCATCGGCTCGGGTTATTGCAGCGAGGAAGACGCGCGCCGCACCGACGCGGACCTGCGCCCAAAGGTGGCCGCGCTGCATCTGAGCGGCCTCGAACTCGATCGCTCGGTCGAAAACATCCGCAAATGCGCCGCGTTCAAGGCCGCCAAGGGCGCCGAGATCAGCCGCAGCCTCGCCACCTTCCGCTAACCTTCGCGCCCGCGATCTCTCTCCCGCTCGCGGGAGAGGGACAGCGCGAAGCGCAGGGTGAGGGAGGGCACCCTCTCGGCCCGCCCGCCGCCGCTGCCCTCAGCCCGCCTTGCAATCATTCCGCGCAGGCCGCCCCGCGAACCGCGCGTCGATCCAGTCGAGCGTCGCGCGCGCGCTATCCTTCGCACTCGTCGCATGCCCCTCGCCGTCGATCGCCACCGATCGCACCACCCCGCCCGCGCGACACAGCCGCCGCACGAACCCCTGCGTCACGTCCGCGCCAACCAGCGCATCCCTGGGGTTCTGCGCAATGAGGAACGGCACGCCGTAAGGCCGCGCGGCGGGCGAATTCTCGCGCGCCAGCCGTGCCCATGGCTGGATGCGCCCCAGATCG
>JBBQJX010000258.1:0-3520 GCA_038326295.1 Sphingomonadales bacterium | reverse complement strand
GCACGCGCGCATCACCGGCCGCGTGCGCGGCCTCGGCCCGGTCTCCGCCCTTCCCGCCGTCCCGCTGATCGACAATGTCGCTCCCGCAGGCGCCATCAACGCCAGCGCGGCCGACCTTACCCGCTGGCTCAGCCTCCAGCTCCACGCGGGCACGCTGCCGGGCGGGCCACACATCTGGTCGCCCGCGCGCACGGCTGAGATGTGGGAGCCGCAAGTCGTCGAACCCACGCCCGCCCCCGCGCCCGAGTTCGCCGCCACCCGCCCCAACCTCAGCGCCTACGCGCTCGGCTGGACGATCACCGATTATCACGGCGAGCGCGTCATCACCCACGGCGGCGGCGTCTACGGCGGCATCAGCAAGGTCATCTTGCTGCCCGATCGAGGTGTGGCTTTTGCGGTCCTCACCAACGCCGAAGAGCATTTCGCGGTCGATGCGGTCGCCTACGATTTGCTCGACCATTATCTCGGCCGACCCGCGACCGACTGGGCCGCGCGCGGCAAAGCGGTGCGCGGCCGCGATCTCGCCGCCGCCACTAAGACCGTCGATGCCGCGCTCGCCCCGCGCGCCGCCAATCCGCCGCTGCCGCTCCAGACCTACGCGGGTGTCTACCGCGATCCCTGGTACGGGCCGATTACGGTGGCGCGCACGCGTGCGGGCCTGACGCTGAGCTTCGATCATTCCAAGGACATGCGCGGGCCGCTGATCCCGTTTGATCACGACACGTTCCGCACCGAGTTCACCGACCCCGCAATCGAAAACGCCTACGTCACCTTTGCGGTCGGCCCCGATGGCCGCGTGACCGGCATGAGCCTGAAGCCTGTCTCGCCACTTGCAGACTTCAGTTTCGATTACGCGGATCTGGCGCCGGTACGGGATGATCGCGTTTGACGCGACCGAGTGATCTACGTGTTTAGTGAGCTGACCCCCGACGTTCATCCAGCCTGAACCAGAGACCGGCGGTTGTTTGACGGTCCCCCGGTTTTCCCTCCAGCCCGAGGGTGAGCATCCGGCCTTCATTGGGCAGCCTGGAGGGCTGCCGCGTCAGCAAATTCGCGGGGTGTCATCCAGCCCAGCGAGGTGTGAGGACGGCTCTCGTTGTAGTGCCGCTCCCACGCCTCGATCTTGGCCCGGGCGTCGTCCACAGACAAGAACCAATGCGCGTTGAGGCATTCGTCGCGCAGCCGGCCGTTGTGAACCGCCCCGGGTTTTCCGGAGGCTGGTTGGTTTGAGTCATGCTGCCATAGCGAGGGGCATGGCGGCGGCATAGTAGTTGGCTTCGGCTTCGGCGGGCGGGATATTGCCGATTGGTGCGAGAAGACGGCGGTTGTTGAACCAGTCGACCCACTCGAGGGTGGCGTATTCGACCGCCTCGAAGCTGCGCCACGGCCCGCGCCGGTGGATGACCTCGGCCTTGAAGAGGCCGTTGATCGTTTCGGCGAGCGCATTGTCGTAGCTGTCGCCGACGCTGCCGACCGAGGGTTCGATGCCCGCTTCGGCGAGCCGTTCGGTGTATCGAATTGACACGTATTGAGATCCTCGGTCGCTATGATGGACAAGGCCACCCTGGCAGGGTCGGCGATCATGAAGCGCCTGTTCGAGCGCATCGAGGACGAAGGCGGTGTGCGCGGTGCGGCTTGCCCCGCCAGCCCACAATCCGCCGGGCGAAGACGTCGATGACGAAAGCCACATACACGAAGCCCGCCCACGTGGCGACGTAGGTGAAGTCCGATACCCAGAGCGCGTTTGGACGCGGGGCGGTGAAGTCGCGATTGACCTTGTCGCGCGGGCACGGGAGCGCGGGATTGCTGGTGGTGGTGCGGACCGGCTTGGCCCACGCACCACGCCAGCGAGGCCCATCGCGCGCATGAGGCGGGCAATGGTGCATCGAGCCACCTTGTCCCCCTCGCGCCCGAGCTGTCGCCAGACCTTGCGCACGCCGTAGACGCGGAAGTTGGCGTCGAACACGCGCTGGATCGCGATTTTCAGCTCGGCATCACGCTTCGCCCTTGCCGGGCATCTCGCCGGATCGGCGCGGCGCGCGGCGTGCTCATGATATGTCGACGGGGCGATCGGCAGCAGCCTGCAGATCGGCTCGACCCCGTAGACAGTGCGATGATCGTCGATGAAACCGATCATCGCTTGAACGGGCGGTCGAGCTCCGCCTGCGCAAAATACGCCGATGCCTTGCGCAGGATTTCGTTGGCCTGGCGCAACTCGCGGACCTCGCGCTCCAGCGCCTTCAACTGCGCCGCAGTGTCCGTCGAGATGCCGGGCCTCGCCCCCACGTCGACTTCCGCCTTCTTCGTCCACTCATGCAGCGTCTGCGCAGCGCAGCCAATCTTGGCCGCGATCGAGCCAACCGCAGCCCACCGCGAGGCGTGGTCCTTCTCGTGATCCAGCACCATCCGTACCGCGCGCGCACGGACTTCAGGCGCATACCTCTTCGTCGTCTTGCTCGTCATGGCTCCATCCTCTCATGAAGGGGAGCCTCCGGAAAACCCGGGGCGGTTCAGTCTGGTCGAAGGCTACCGACCGGGCGGTAGACAACGGCGAGCGGTGCGCTGGGTGAGCGGGGAAGGTTAGCGGCGAGGGATATTGGCATGGCTGCCACACCTAGAGGTCCTGCGACCGGCCCGAAAGAGCGCGTGTGGATTAAGTTGTGGATAGCCGAGCGGTCGCTACCACGCGTTCCGGATTTTCAATGCGTATTACTATTAGCGGGACATCATTGGGCTAACCATAATACTGATGGACTTACACTGTAATTGGAGCATTTGTGTACGAATGCCCGGTCCTCGGGCTTTATTCGGTACGGGCAACATATTGCTGCCCGGCAACCGACGGAGCCGATCATGACGCGCATCAGCAAAACAATTAAAACGACGCCCAGAGACAAGACCGCGGCACGTCGCAAGATCACGCCGACTGCCACCGGCATCACCGCCGACAGCGCATCGTCGGGGGCGGTGCGTACGCCCAACTCCGCGACCGGCGCGCCCGGCGGCCGGTGTGGACCAACAAAGCTCGATCAGCTGACGTCACTCGTGACCGGTACGACGGGCGCTACCATCGCCGAGATGATGGCGGTAACCGGGTGGCAGGCGCATTCGGTGCGCGGCGCGATGGCCGGTGCGCTCAGCAAGAAGCGCGGCCTGACGATCACGTCCCAGAAGCTCGACGGCGTGCGTACCTATCGCGCGAGCATCGAGGTCGCGTCTGACGCGGGAAGCGGGGCTGCACGATGAGACGCGCCGTCACCGAAGTCCAGGTGCGCGCGCTCGCGCACCTCGATCTGCATGGGCTGCGCCAAGCCTGGGCGCTTCGCTACGGCTCGCCACCCGCGCTGCGCTCGGTCGAGCTGCTGCGCTCGATGCTTGCGTGGCGCATCCAGGCTGATGCCCTGGGTGGACTCGATGCAAACACGCGCCGCCAGATCGAGCGTGCTGCTCGTGCTGCGCCCGAGGGGCTCGATCTTGGCATCGGCACACGCATCCGCCGAGACTGGCAGGGCGGTCAGGT
>JBBQJX010000257.1:0-3548 GCA_038326295.1 Sphingomonadales bacterium | reverse complement strand
GGGCGATGCGCCTGGATAATAGGTCGTCACCTGGATCGTCGGATAATCCACCTGCGGCAGCGCAGACAACGGCAGCAGCCGGTACGCCACCAGCCCCGCAAGGAAGATCGCCAGCATCAGCAGCGATGTCGCCACCGGCCGCCGGATGAACGGCGTCGACGGGCTCAGGCCGGAAATGTCCTCCTCCGCCTCGCGGGGGAGGACGGGATCGTAATCAGCCACCCCGGTGCCTGCGCCGCCCGCCGCCACCGCCGCCGCCGCCCGCGCCGCGCTCGGGCCGCTTGTCGCCGGGCAGGATCACCTTCGCGCCGTCGGTCAGCCGGTCGCCGCCTTCGGTCACCAGCACGTCGCCGGGCTTCAGTCCTTCGAGCACCGCCACCTGGTCCGCCGCGCTCGGCCCCAACTTCACCAGCCGGACATGCGCCACGCGGTCGGGCGTCACCGCATAGGCATAGTCCCCGTTCGCGCCATGGCGGAACGCCGCCGCCGGGGCGAGCGCCACGCCGCGCAGCGTATCCACCGTCAAATCCACATTGACGAACTGGTTGGGGATCAGCGCGCCGTCCGCATTGGCGAAACGCGCCTTGGCCTTGAGCGTCCCCGTCGTCACATCCACCTGATTGTCGAGCGTCAGCAGCCGCCCGCGCGCCAGCGGCTGCTTGCGCGCGCGGTCATAAAGCGTCACCGGCAAAACCGCCCCGCTCCGCATCCGCGCCTGAACGGCGGGGATCTGGTCCTCGGGCAGCGTGAACGCCACGTCGATCGGCTCCAGTTGCGTGATCGTGGCGATGGTGGTCGTGCCCGTGCTCGCATAATTGCCCACGTCCACCTGCCGCAGCCCCACGCGCCCGCTCACCGGCGCGCT
Organism: Sphingomonadales bacterium; assembly: GCA_038326295.1. Taxonomy (GTDB): domain Bacteria; phylum Pseudomonadota; class Alphaproteobacteria; order Sphingomonadales; family Sphingomonadaceae; genus JAVVHE01. Next base: position 2,683 of record JBBQJX010000257.1, on the reverse strand, counting down.
GATGCGGCTGTAGGCAAGATTGAGCTGCGCCGATCCCAGCGTCGCGCGGTCGGCCGCGACCACCGCCTCCTGCTGGTGCACGGTCGATTGCTGCGTCGCCACCTGTTGCTGCGCGATCGAATCCTGTTTGAGCAGCGTCGCATAGCGCCCCATGTCCACGCGCGCATTCGCCAGCGTCGCCTCGTCCCGCGCCATCGCGGCACGGGTCTGGTCGATCGTCAGCTGGAACGGCCGCGGATCGATTCGCGCGAGAAGCTGACCCTTCACCACCCGCTGCCCCTCGGTGAAATCGATGGACGCAAGCTGCCCGCTCACCTGCGGGCGCACCGTCACGGTCGCCAGCGGCGTCACCGTGCCGAGCGCGGTACGGATCACCGGCACCTCGCCCTCCACCACGCGCGCAACGCCGACCACCGACGGCATCTTGCGCCCGCCGCCCCCGCCCGGCCCGCCGGGACCGCCCGGCCCGCCCTGGCCACCGCCGCCGGCGTCGGCTCCGGCCGGCACGCGGTGCGTCAGCCACCACGCCAGCCCCGCCACCGCCGCGATGCCCAGCAGCACCAGCAGCGTGCTCAGCCACGGACGGTTTCGGCGCACGGCGATCGGGTCGGCGGCGAATGGCGCATCGGTGCGGGCGTCCATGCAACTCCTGGGGTCGTCACGCACGTCTCTGCGCCGTGGGCATGACTACGCGATGAAGCCCCAACGTCCCACGGCGGAATCGGGGACAGCTTACCTATTTCGCGGTGCGACAGTTCGTCCGGGTACGCAGGTTCCGGCGAGACAGGTTAGCTGTCCCTTGTCCTCTCACCCCGTGCACACCGCGTGGCCGCTGCCCATCTTCGCCACCGTGCACTTCGCTCCGCCGCGCACGCGCGCGTCGCCCGATCCCATGATCGAAAGCGTCGCGGTGCGGTTCGAATATCCATCGATATTCCCCGATCCCGCGATGTCGCCGACAAACTCCGCCGTGCGCAGTTCGGTGGTGCGCACATCGCCCGATCCGGCGATACTCGCCGATACACGGTCGCTGTGCCCGGCCGCACTCAGATTGCCGCTCCCTGCCACCGAAAGCGCGATCTGCCGCGTGCTCACCGCCTGCAACACCATGTTGCCCGATCCCGCAACGCTGCCCTCGAAGCTCGGCGTATCCACCGTGGCGATCGTCACATTGCCCGATCCCGCAAGGCTCGCCGCGCGCAGCGGCAGCGGCGAGACCACCGTCATGTGCACGCGCCCGCGATGCGAGCGACCGCCCCACCGTTCGCGCTTGGTGCCGATCTGCAGGCTGGTGCCATCCACCTTCACCTCGAGCCGCCCGATCGCATCCGCATCCCCCTCGGCGCGCACCGAGCCGACCGGCCCCTGCACCACGCTCACATCGTAAGACCCCGAAGCCTCGATCCGGTCGAACCGCGCCGGATGCCATTCGCGCATGGCGGCATGCGCGGACAGCGGGGCAAGGAGCAGGGTGGCGGCGAGCAGTTGACGCATGAACGATCTCCCGTGTTGCACGGACAATACACCATCAAACGCCTTGCGCCACGATGAACGGCGGAGAACGGTGCACCGTGTGACCACTCGCCTCGCCTATCACGGAGCCCCCAGCGCGTTCGGGGAGGCCGCGTGCGCACTCGCCGACCCGCACGCGCACCCCGTCCCCTACCCCACCCCCGCCGCCGCCATCGCCGCCGTCCTCACGAGCGATTGCGCCGCCGCCGTGCTGCCCGTCGAGAACAGCGTGGCGGGTCCGGTCGAAAGCGTTCTCGCGCTCCTCCCCGGCTGCGGCCTCGTCGCGCACCGCCACGTCGCGGTCCCCGTTCGCATGGCGCTCCTCGCCGCGCCCGGCACCCGGCTCGCGGACGTGCGCACCATCGCCAGCCACCCCGTCGCGCTCGCGCAGTGCACCCGCCTGCTCGCGCGCCTCGCCGCCACCGCCGAACCCGCGCCCAGCACCGCGCACGCCGCCGCCGCGCTCGCCGCCACCCCCGATGCGCACCGCGCCGTCCTCGCCGCGCCGCGCGCCGCCGCGTTGCACGGCCTCGCCATCCTGCTCGACGACGTCGGCGACGATCCGGCGGCGATCACCCGCTTCGCCGTCCTAACACCTGCTTGACATCGCGCCTGCCCGCGTTACCCCTTATCGCAGCGCACCATCGCGCGTCACCCGGAGAGCCAAGATGCACCCGCATCCCGCTTGCAGCATTTGCACCGCCGTCCGGGCAGCGCCGCTTTATTATCGGGGCTCGTTTAGCGGCCGGCGCGCGGCCTGAGGGCGCACGCGTCGGCACTCCTTCGCTGAACCCGACGGCCCCCGCGCGGGCCGCGCCACCCGACCCCCCGAGGTTTCCATGTTCGCCCAATCCCAAGCGCCCGCCGCGCTCACGCTGAACGAAATCCGCGCCCAGCTCGACGAGATCGATGGCTCCATCCTCGCGCTCATCGTCCGCCGCCTTCAGCTTGCGGGCCATGTCCGCGCCACCAAACCGGTGGGCCGCACGCCGTTCCGACCCGGCCGCGAGGCGGAGATGCTCGCGCGCCTGTCCGCCGATATCGCGCCCGCGCGCCTCGTCCAGCGCATCTGGTACGCGCTCATCGGTGCCACGCTCGCGCGCGAAGGCATCACCGAGGTGGTCGTCGAAAGCGCCGATCTCAAACCCGCCGCGCGCGCGCGCTTCGGCAA
>JBBQJX010000256.1:0-3550 GCA_038326295.1 Sphingomonadales bacterium | reverse complement strand
ACGCGTGCACCGCCGGCCCGCTCGCGGCGGCGACGGCGGCGACGATCGCCGGGGCGACCCCGGCGGCGTTGTCCGACTGGAAGTTCATCTGGCGTCGGGCTGCCGCTCGGGCCGCGCCGCGGCGAAGGCGGGGAGCGCGTTCAGCGCCTTGTCGATCGCGCCCAATTTCGGAAAGCGCGCGACATCGGCCTGCAACCGCCGCGCGTTCCACATCTGCGGCACGAGGCAGACGTCGGCAAGCGTCGGCGCATCGCCGAACAGATACGTCCCCGTCGCCGCCTCGGCGATCTCCTCGAGCGCGGCGAAGCCGGTCTCGACCCAGTGGCGGTACCACGTATCAACCGCGTCCTGCGGCTGCGCCAGCGGCCCGCGCAAATAGTTGAGCACGCGCAGGTTGTTGAGCGGGTGGATGTCGCACGCGATCGCGAGTGCCGCCGCGCGCACCCGCGCCCGCGCGACCGCGTCGCCGGGGAGCAGCGGCGGCTCGGGGTGCGTCTCGTCGATATATTCGATGATCGCGAGGCTCTGGTTGAGCCCGACCTCGCCGTCGATCAGATACGGCACCATCCCCTGCGGGTTGAGCATCGTGAACCCGACCCCCGACTGCGCCCCCTTCGCGAGGTCGATCGCCTTGGTCTCATACGCCAGTCCCTTGAGCCCGAGCGCGATGCGCACACGGTACGACGCCGACGAGCGCCAATAGCCGTACAGGGTGCGGTCGGTCATCATCGGTCTCGCGAGCGGCGGGCGCGTGCCCGGGAGGTGCCCGACTAACGCGTTCGGGCGGGGAGGACAACGCGGGGGCATAATTGACCCAGAAGCGGCCGCTCAGAGCGTCTTTCGGCCTGCCCAGAATCTGCCACTCGTGAATATAAGGGAGCGGCTGCTTTCTGGCAGCGCCGGCAGTGCCCTGAGAGGCCGAGGGCGGTGGTCTGCGGTCAGGCAGATTTCCGATGAGGCAATTCTTGAAGAGGAAACCAATCCAACCGCTTGCGGAGTTCCTCGGTCGCATTTTCTCGAAACCACTCGCCGTGGGAAATGACGGCTTGCGTGGCACCCTATCCCAGTATCATTGCTACTGCTCTGGCCCCCTGCCATGTCCCGCATCCCAAGGCGATAAGGCAAGGGGGTGCGGCCATCAGGGTACGAGACGCCTTCGATTTGGGCGATGAAGGGCCCGAGTATTGACTGATTTTCGAGTCGCAAATTCACTATTAAGTCCGTGAGCAATGCTGTGCGCGATGTCTGGCGGAAGAACACATGCTCCTCGATGGCGCAGCTGCCCGTAAAAACACCCCCCTTGATCTCGCCCAACCAGAGTTCATTTTTAAAACCATCAAGTGATCCTGAGAATGCCAATCTGGGCGTTTGGCAGCTAGGCCGCGAGGCCCGAGAAGCTGAGCGCCACAATACCGGTTCTGCCACTCTTTCAAAAAGAGATGATGATAAATATTAGGTGCTATCAAACAACGGATCGGTCCGATGTTCTCGACCTCTGCCGCGAGATCAGGATTGTAGGAACTTGGAGAGTGCACCCCCGGTTGCCGCTGAACGGAGGCACCGGGGCCAAACCGAGCAGCGGCCATAATAGTCAACCGGAGACGCCACGCATTCATAGTGCTCTGATTACGAGGCTCTCATTCCCTGGTGCGGAGCTTCGCCGCTTCCTTAGCGCAGTCGTATTTAAGTCCGGTCTCGCCACAGAAGTCCGGCCACATTTTGCGTGCGACCCACCAGCGGGCCAGCCCGATGTCGGCCATTTGATGAAAAAAGACCGGCTCGGCGCGTAACCCGGCGCTGTCGGGCCAGAACAGTTGGGATTGCTGCTGGAGTGTGTTGTCGGCCGGTGCGCGCGCAAGCCAGGCGAGCGCTGCCTGCCGGTTACCCAGACGTTCGTAGAGGCGGGCGAGGGTGTAGGCAACGTAGGGCGCGCGAGCATAGCTAGGCTCCGCTTCCCCAATTGCGGTGACGTCGGCGGCAGCGTGCGTGGCGCCGCCCGCCTCAATCTCTTGGCGATTCGCGAGGACCATCGGATGGCCCGGCCACAGTCGTTCGTTTTCGGCCTGAAGCCTCAGCGCTTCACGCATCCGGCCTGCCGCCGCCAGCCGGCGCACCGCGATGCCGCGGCTGCCGAAAGAGCTGGGATCGTCGCGGAGCGAACCGAGGCTGTCCGCCACGCTGGCCTGTACATAGCCGAGATTGAACAGGACGACGCTGCGGACGCCCAGCAGCGACGGATGGTTGGGGTGCATGCGCAAGGCAGCGTCGAGGATCGGCAGCGCCCGCGGACCCGTCGGGCCTTCGCCGCTCGCCGCTGCACGTGCCAGCCAGGTGGCGGTGTTGCCGGGTGCGATGCTCTCCGCCCGCAGGCTGTCGGCAAGCGTTTGGCGCTGGTGCTCGGGCTGTCCCTGGCCGACCAGATCACCCTCGATCAGCGCCAGCATAGCCCAGGCGAAGCCGAGTTCGGGATGGTCGCGGGTGAGCTGGCGGGCGCGTGCCAAAGAGGCCGCCGAGTCGTTCTCTTCAAAGGCCTGGCAGATCACCATCAATTGCTCGATGTCGGCGGGCCGCGCCTTCTGCCGTTCGTCTTCCAACCCGCCGAAGCTGCAGCGCAGACCGCCGATGATTGCTGCCGCCACCTGTTCGCGCAGCGCCGACAGCGCTTGGCCCGATTGCTCGAAGCGGCGTGACCAGATCACCCGGCCCCGCGGCACGGAGATCAAGCGGGCATTGGCAATCATCGTCCCGTTGGCGCGTTCGACTTCGGCGCGCACCGCGTATTCGGCTTCGGGCGCCGCGCCCGGCTCGCGCTCGAACACGGCTAGGTCGGGGCTGGCGTTGGCGAAGCGCGCCAAGTCGGCGTTCAGCGCGCGGGCGAAATCCCTCGACTCGCCGCTGGCGGTCGGCGACGTGATGGCGGCGATGCTCACCGCCGCATCAGGGGTTGCCGCGCCGCGCAACCACAGGAAAGCCACCACCGCGACGGCGGCCGCGACCACCGCCGCAATCAAAGTGTGCGGGCGGATATGGCGCCGCGTTTCGGGAGCCGGCGCGGGCGGCGCCGCGACGATCAGGTCCGGCGGCGGCGGTTCGTCCCTGCCACCCGCCAGCCACGCCTCGAGTTCGGAACGCAGCGCATAGACGGTGCCGGTGCGGCCGCCGGGCACCCGGTGCACCGGCAGGCCGCGCTCGTTCGCCCAACGGATCGCCGTGGTCCGTTCGCGCCCGAGGAAGTTGGCAATCGCCTTCCATCCGTCGAGGCGCTGGCCGTCAAGGATAGCTACCACTCCCAAAGCTGCGAGTTTCCGCAATTTGCAACGATTTGCGACGCGACGCGAGCGGCGATTTCCCGGAGCTTGTCCAGGCGGCGGGCCAGGTCGTGCACTGAACCCAGGGAACCTAGATCATGCGCTTCCAAAGTCAGATCAATTCGCGCCGGCCCATCGTGGCGATCGCCTTGCTGGCGACGACGATGTTCGCGGCCGTGCCGGCGTCGGCGGCAATCACCGTGGCGAGCGACCCGATCCTGTACTGGAACGACGTCGCGCTG
>JBBQJX010000255.1:0-3560 GCA_038326295.1 Sphingomonadales bacterium | reverse complement strand
CCGCCCGAGCGCGCGTCCGCGCCGCTGCCCGCACTTCTCGAATTCATCCGAGCGGAGACTGCGGGAGGCCTGGCGCTGATCGCGGCCTCCGCGCTCGCCATCACGGTTGCCAACTCGCCGCTCGCGCCCAGCTATTTCGCGCTGCGCGGTGTCCATCTCGGCCCGCTCACCGTGCTCCACTGGGTGAACGACGGGCTGATGGCGCTGTTCTTCCTGCTGGTCGGGCTGGAGATCAAGCGCGAGCTCGTCGATGGCCAGCTCTCCACCTGGCAGCGTCGCCGCCTGCCCGGGGTCGCCGCGCTCGCGGGCATGGCGGTCCCCGCGCTCATTTTCGTGACCGTGAACGTCACCAATCCCGGCGCGCTGCGCGGCTGGGCAATTCCATCTGCGACCGATATCGCATTTGCGCTCGGCGTCGTGGCGCTGCTCGGGAACCGCGTCCCGTCGAGCCTCAAGGTGTTGCTGACCGCGATCGCGGTGCTGGACGACATGGGCGCGGTTGCCATCATCGCGGGCTTCTACACCGATGAAATTCACCGGGGCGCGCTCAGCGTGGCGGTGGGCGGGCTGGCGCTGCTCGCGGTGCTGAACTTCGTGGGCGTGCGCACGCTCTGGGCGTATCTCCTGCCCGCCCCCGCGATCTGGTGGGCGATGCATCTATCGGGCGTGCACGCGACGATCGCGGGCGTGCTGCTCGCCTGTGTGGTGCCGCTGCGCACGGGGGTCGGACCGGGCGAGGAGGCGACTTCGCCACTCCTGAAGCTCGAACATTTTCTCCAGCCGTGGGTCGCGTTCCTCGTCGTGCCGGTGTTCGGCTTCCTGAATGCCGGGCTGGGCTTCGGCGGCATCACGGCGGCGATGGCGGGATCGGGCGTGACGCTCGGCATCGCGGCCGGACTGTTCTTCGGCAAGCAGGCGGGGATCCTGGGCGCGGTCGCGCTCGCAGTGCGGACCGGGTTCGCACGGCTGCCCGCAGGCGCGAGCTGGCGGCAGGTCTACGGCATCGCGCTAATATGCGGCATCGGTTTCACGATGAGCCTCTTCGTCGGCGATCTCGCCTTCCGGGGCGCGGCCGCGCTGGATGAGGAGGTCAAGCTCGGCGTGCTCGGCGGCTCGCTGTTGAGCGCGCTATTCGGCGTGGCGGTTCTGCGCGGCGCGAGGCGTGGCGAGCGCCCGATCCGCGGCTGAAGCGCACGCTGAATCCTCGACCACCACCGGTTAGTGCCCGGCCACCGCGCCGATGCCCCACACGAACGGCCGACACCTCGCCAAACCCGGCGCTGGCACCGTCTCAGCCGGGGGCGGTCGAACCGTGGGCGATAGCCTCCAGCGCGCGCGGCGTCATGCGCTCGGCGATGAAATCCCTGAGCGCGCCGATGCGCAACGACCGGCGCAGTTCGGACGGATAGCAAAAATACGTGCGGAACATCGGCGCGGGCGCATCGGGCAAGACAACGCGCAGCTTGCTGGAGAACTGGACGAGATAGTTCGGCAGCGCCGCCAGCCCAACGCCGGTCTCCACCGCCTGCAGGATGCCGAAGATGTTGTTGATCGTCAGCACGGGCGCGTGCGCGGCGCCCGCGTCTCCCGCCTCGGTCAACCAGTTCACGCCCCGGATCAGCGAGGGCGCGGTCGGCCCGTAGGCGACGATGCGGTGGCTCGCCAGATCGGCCAGCGTCTGCGGCTCGCCGTACCGCTCCAGATATTCGGGCGAGCCGCAGATGCGATAGTGCACCGGGGCCAGCGCCTTGCGGATCAGATCGGCCTGGTGCGGCGCGTGGAAGCGGATCGCGCAATCCGCCTCGCGCCGCGCGAGATCGGTCTCCTCGTCCGAAAGCACCAGCTGAACCGTGATGTCCGGGTAAAGCGCGAGGAAATCGGCCATCTGCCGTGCCAGCCAGGTCGAACCGAAGCTGACCGTGGTTGCAAGCCGCACCTCGCCGGTGGGCCGCGCGCGAGAGGCCTCGATCCCCATCATCGTGCGCTCGATGCGGTCGCTGACTTCGCGGGTGGAATCGTGCAGCTGCTCGCCCTCGTGCGTCAGCACCAGCCCGCGCGCGTGGCGGTGGAAGAGCTTGGCGCCCAGCGTCGCTTCGAGCGATGCGATCTGGCGGCTGAGCGCGGGCTGGCTCATGTGCAGCCGCCGCGCGGCCTCGGTGAAACTCCCGGCTTCCGCCACGCTGTCGAACAGCCGCAGCTTGGCCCAGTCGACGGGCATCAGGCGGCTTCGGCAGCCTGGAAATGGATCGCGTGGTGCGCAAGCCAGCGCTCCGCCTCCAGGGCGGCCATGCAGCCCATTCCCGCTGCCGTCACCGCCTGGCGGAAATGCTTGTCCTTGACGTCGCCGGCCGCGAAGACGCCGGGTACGCTGGTGGCGGTACTGTCGGGCGCGGTGAGCAGGTATCCGTCCGCGTCCATCGCCAGCGCGCCATCGAACAGCTGGGTCGCGGGCGTGTGGCCGATCGCGATGAACAGCCCGTCGATCGCGATCTCGCGTGTGCCGCCGCGCAGCAGGTCCACGCGCACGCCGCGCACCGTCTCGGGCGTGCCCTGGCCCAGCACCTCGGCCACCGTCGCGTCCCACACCGGCTCCACCTTGGGATTGGCGAACAGCCGCGCCTGGTTGACCTTGTCCGCACGAAGGCTGTCGCGGCGGTGGATCAGATACACCTTCTGCGCAAAGTTGGTGAGAAACAGCGCCTCCTCCACCGCCGTGTTGCCGCCGCCGACGACGGCCACCGTCTTGCCCCGGTAAAAGAACCCGTCGCACGTCGCGCACGCCGAGACCCCGCCCGCGCGCAGCCGCGTCTCGCTCGGCAGCCCCAGCCAGCGCGCCTGCGCGCCCGTCGCGATGATCAGCGCATCGCCTGCATAGGTTGCGCCGCTATCCCCGGTGGCGACGAAGGGCGGTCCGTCGAGGCGGATTTCGGTCACGATGTCCTCGATCAGTTCCACCCCCAGATGGAGCGCCTGCGCCTCCATCTTCGCCATCAGCTCGGGCCCCATGATCGCGGTCTCGCCCGGCCAGTTCTCCACGTCGGTGGTTATAGTGAGTTGGCCGCCGGGCTGCAGGCCGTGGATCAGCATCGGCGCAAGTGCGGCGCGCGCCGCATAGATGGCGGCGGTGTAGCCGGCCGGGCCGGAGCCGACGATGAGGACGCGCGAATGTTTGTGGGGCTGCATAGGGCGCTCAAATAAGAGGGATGGTCCGCCCGTGCGAGGTCAGTGTGCAGGCGCTTCCATCAGTTCGACGAGCACGCCGCCCATGTTACGCGGATGGACGAAAATTACCGGCGTCCCGTGCGCGCCGATCCGGGGCGGGCCGAGCACGCGCGCGCCCTTTGCGGTCAGATCGGCGGCGGCGGCGGCGACATCGGGCACCTCGAACGCCACATGATGCTGCCCCCCGTCCGGATTGCGCGCGAGAAAACCATGGATGGGCGAGGCCTCGCCCCAAGGTTCGAGCAGCTCGATCTCGCTATTGGCGAGCACGCAGAAGCACAGCCGCACCCCCTGCGCCTCCAGGATCTGCGGCTCGGTGAACCGCGTCGCTCCGAGCA